>JAJRVC010000118.1 GCA_024277475.1 Deltaproteobacteria bacterium | reverse complement strand
CCTCGGAAAGGTTCTGGCTTCCGGTTCGCCGGAGCAAATCAGGACCAACCCGGCTGTCAGGAATGCTTACTTGGGAAACTTGGAGGCCTAAACGTGCTGCTGGAAGTAAAAGACCTGAACTCCTACTACGGTGACAGCCATGTATTACAGGACATGAAACTAGACGTGGGCAACGGTGAAATCGTCGCTCTGCTAGGCCGCAACGGCATGGGCAAAAGCACGACGTTGAAATCCATAATGGGGCTTGTGCGGCCGAAATCAGGCTCGATTATTTTCCAAGGCAAGCAAATTACCGGCTTGCGCCCCCATAAGGTCGCCAATGCCGGCATTGGTTACGTTCCGGAAGATCGGCGCATTTTTCCAAACCTAACGCTACTCGACAACCTCAAGATGGGTATCAAACACGGACGGAGGGCCAAAGCCCCGGACAAGAACCGATGGACCGTGGAACGGATGTTTGAGCATTTTCCTTTTATGAAGGCCCGCACCCATCAAAAAGGGGCTCTTTTATCCGGCGGCGAACAGCAGATGCTAGCCATCGGCCGCACCCTGATGGGCAACCCGGACTTGATTTTGGTTGATGAACCCACTGAAGGGCTCGCCCCCGTGATGGTCGAAGAGGTATGCGATGTCCTGGCACAGATAAACCGAGCGGGCGTTTCGATCTTGCTGGTTGAGCACAATCTCAAGGTGGCGCTGTCACTGGCAAACCGGGTCTATCTGATGGGCAAAGGGCATCTGGGTTTTGCCGGGACAGTCGAGGAACTGGAGAGCCGTTCTGATATCCGGCGAAAGTACCTGGAAGTATAGCCCCACCATACGAATGTAAAACACATGCAAAACAAAAAGGCGTATTAACAATGACAGATCTTAAAATCAGGACCAGGCCCGATTTTTAAGCAGATTCAACCATCAGTCGTGTCCGGTTAACTCTCAAATAATTTCAATTGGATAGGTGAGCCAGTAATTTTCTTTTTGTAATCACTTTCTGTCAGTACTTGATAAATGGGCATTTTCTCAAAAAGTGATATGCTGAAATCTTCAAAATAGTGTAAAGAGTCAAATGAGTTTTTAGACGTTTTTTCATCAGTGCAACCAGAACATACGCTGAAGGGGAAAGGCCATGAGTTGTCCAATTGTTTTTGATGACATCAAAGAAGTTGAGCCGGATATTATCCAGTATCGGCGATCCATTCACGAGCAGCCGGAAACGGGTTTTGAAGAGTTCAATACTTCCGCAATGGTGGCCGACTTGTTGGAAGAATTTGGCCTGGAAACCATTAAAGGCATTGGTACAACCGGTGTGATCGGTATTGTGAGGGGGCCGGCCGGCTCAAAAACCATTGCCCTCAGGGCCGACATGGATGCGTTGAATATCCAGGAGCAAATCGAGATGCCATACAAGTCCAAAATCTCTGGGAAAATGCATGCCTGCGGGCATGATGCCCATACGGCGATGTTGCTGGGCGCTGCCAAGGTGTTATCGAAACATCGCACCAAGCTGAAGGGAACCGTCAAATTCATTTTTCAGCCGGCCGAAGAAGGCCCCCCTCCCGGTGGCGGTTTTTTGATAATGGAAAGCGGTCATCTTGACGATGCAGACGCCGTGTTTGCGCTCCATGTCAATCCGATGTTTGAAACCGGCCGGATTGCTATCTGCAAAAGGGAGGCTATGGCATCAACCGATTTTTTTAAAATCGATCTGATCGGCAAAGGCGGCCATGCCGCGGCGCCTCATGAAAACATTGATCCCATCCGGATGGCCGGCCAGACATTGTGCGTCTTGCAGAACCTGATCAGCGGAGAAACCGATCCGGTCGATCCGGCGGTTTTATCCGTTTGTACCATCAACGGCGGCAGCCAGTTCAACGCCATACCCGACCGGGTGACCCTTACCGGGACCGTCAGAACCCTTTCCGGGCAAACCCGGGAAAAAATTTTTAGCCGGATGGAAGAAATCGTCAAGCACGTCTCCGGGATGAATAAGGGCGGCTATGAACTTGAAAGAATCAGGGGCTGGCCCCCACTGATCAACCACGAGCAGATGGTCGAATTCGTGACGGAGGTATCCCGGAACACGCTGGGGGAAAATAACGTGGTGTTGTTGGATAAACCGATGATGGGAGGCGAGGATTTCGCCTTTTATCTGGAAAAGATACCGGGGGCTTTTTTCTGGCTCGGCTGCGGCAACCAGCAAAGGGGCCTGACGGCTATGCTGCACAATGCCCGGTTTGAACCGGATGAAGATGCCCTGATCTTGGGAACTGCCATCCACGTGAATCTGGCTTGCCATTTCCTAAACTTGTAAGCGGCTTTGCAGAGGGTAAAAATGAAGCCCTCCTTTTAGAAATCAGTGATCTGCGTACGTATTTTTTCACCCATGCGGGTGCAGTGAACGCCGTCGATAATATCACCTGTCGGTTGGCAGGGGGGAGAAGATCTGGATTGTAGGGGAATCGGGTTGTGGGAAAAGTGTTCTGGCAAGAACGATCATGCGATTGATCCCCGAGCCGCCTGGCAGAATTGTGGGCGGACAGATCCGTCTGGATGGCGAGCAGTTGCTTTTATTTTCCGAAAAGAAGATGCAACAGATCCGCAGCAATGAAATTTCGATGATCTTCCAAGAGCCCATGACTTCGTTGAACCCCGTCTACACGGTTGGCACCTAGATCGTCGAGGTTTTCAAAACCCACCGCAAACTTGGGGAAAAAGAAGCCCTTGAACGCTCAATCGAAATGCTCCAAAAGGTCGGTATTCCCTCACCGGCGTCCCGGATTAAAGACTTTCCGTTTCAAATGAGCGGAGGCATGCGCCAACGGATCGTAATCGCCATGGCCCTGGCCTGCCGTCCTAAGCTGATCCTGGCCGATGAACCGACCACCGCCCTGGATGTCACGGTTCAAGCCCAGATTTTTGGTTTCATCAGTCAGCTTCAGCAACAGCTTGGGACGTCTACAATTTTGATCACCCATGATCGGCGTGCACCGGCTGTACCGCTGTGACAACCAGAAGCACGTGGTCTGGACCAAGACCTCGGGCTACTGCAACCCCAAGCTCGATGCGGTGATGGCCAAAGCCGCCGTGGAAACGGATTTTGTCAAGCGCAAGGCGTTTTACGCTAAATTTCAGCAGATTCTGACCGCGGACATTCCGTTGATCTGGATCCACGAATCGCCGTATCAGAGCATTTACAACAAGGAGCTGCACAATGTGATCACCAGAATATGGCCGATGACACCCATGGACAAGGTCGATTGGAAAGACGGGCATGCGCCCAATAAATAGGATCTGAGCATCCGGACAGGCTCTATGCATCGAAACGTAAAAAAAACAGTGCGTTGGTGGGTAAAAGGCGCTGGTGTTAAACGGGCTGCCTGGACCCTTCAATTGCGCGTGAAAGGAGAATTGGTGTCATGGCGGATTCTTTAAAGTTGATGAACTGTTGCCCATTGCCCGGCGAGATGATCAAAGGGGCGATCCTGGATCAAACTTCCCTGTCAGGTCCCCTGCAGGTGATTGATTGCCACCGGATGCAGGAGGAGAAACTGGCTGCGGCCGTGGCCGATGCCGATGTCATTTTCGGTGATTTTACCTTGAAAACCAGGATTACCAAAAACATCGTTGCGGCGGCCCGGAATCTGAGACTGATTCAGCAGCCATCAGCTGGATTTGACCATATTGATGTCCAGGCCTGCCGGCAGGCCGGCATCCAGGTTGCCAATACCCCGGGCGCCAACGACACGGCCGTTGCCGAGCACACTCTTATGCTGGCCCTGGCATGCTTGAAAAAATTGACCCGGATTCACCGCCACACCCGGGCCGGGAACTGGCTGCAGCACAAGGCGCTGGAGCTTGGCGTTTGTGAACTGGCGGGCAAAACCTATGGCCTGCTGGGTATGGGGCATACCGCCCGCGCCCTGGCCGTGCGACTGCGAGCGTTTGATGTTGTCTTGAAATACCATAGCCGCCCGCCACTGACGCCGGT
>JAJRVC010000117.1 GCA_024277475.1 Deltaproteobacteria bacterium | reverse complement strand
GGGGCACAAAAAGGCCGATATAAGGAAAATATCCATGGCCAGAGCCAAAAGACATTACCTGCCGGGATACATCCGGCACATTACCCACCGATGCCACACAAAAAAGAATTTTTGCTTAAATTTTCAAAGGATAACGCAACATAAAGGACGCCGGTAGCCTTGTTAGTTTTCTCGCCTCTTGGGTCTTGTGTCAATGTGCAGTGGCCGAGGACTTAATCGGCTACAAGCCGATTGTCAACTTTACGGAAGGTTTCGAACATAATATTTCCTGGTTCAAGGATGATGAACTCGCAAAAAGCCTGAATTCACCGCATAGAGCGCAGGGGACTTTGTTACGAGTCCATCAACCTTGGCAGCCGGGAGGATACATATTACAAAAATAGACATATTCGTAATACTGGAGAATTGACATGCCTATAGTAACATCGACAATAAAGGGCCGGATTGTTATTCCCGCAGAGATTCGGGCGAGGTTTAAGATCAGGAAGAAAGAAGCGGAACTGTGAAGAAATATGTCATGGACATAGTGCAATTCTGATCAGTTTCAACCAGATAACCATTCTTGAAGGCCAACTTTTCTCCTCTTCGGGCCAGGCGGCTGCCGGCAGATGAAGGGTGCCGCCAGGGGGACAGGCAAAAAGTTGGGTTAAGATAATTCAATTATCCCTGCTCTCGTGTCGAGAAATCCTCTGGTAACTGCCTGAGAAACCGGGGGGATTACAGGGTTCTCAGGGGCACATCTTGAAATTACGTTATAACCCCCAGTCCGCGAGACCCAGCATGAGTGTCATTAGGTTCAAGGGGGATTCCTGAAAACCATGCCGGAGATAGAATTCTTTGGCCTCCTGTTGCCGTACGTCCCATAATTTTACCCCCTCATTGTATATAAAACCAATATACATGATGGGCCGGAATTATCAACATTTCCTCAAACCGCTTTGGGCTTGACACCTATTGCCTGATGGGCAACGAATTCTTATTTCGTTTGGTTAAGGGTTTAAAAAAGGGGGGGGTATCACGGCATTGCCCCATATGGGTAAATGTGTTAGGGTGTAGCTGGAGGTGTATATTATGTTGATACAGACCGACTCAAGACGCCGAATAACTCTGCCCCCCACCCTTGGCATCAAGCCGGGCGATGCACTCGACCTGGAGGTGCTGGAAGACGGCAGGATCATTCTGATTCCTGTTGAGGCTGTGCCCCGGCATCAACTCTGGGCGTGGACAACCGAGACCAAGGATGCTATCACTGCTTCGCTGACCGATTCGCTTCACTCTGTCGAGGTCAAAACGGCCAGGCAGGCAGATAAGGTTGCCAAAAGGTGGGCAGGTGAAGATTGAAATCCGTCCTGCCTTTGACGAGGCCGTCATGGCAGCTGAACTTCCGGTCCGTAAGGCAGCGGCAAAAATGCTCAAACAGTTGCAGGCAATCAGTCTGAATCAGTTATGGCGCCACCCGGGCCTCAATTTTGAGAAACTCCACGGCATGATCGAACCAACCACCGGGGAACAGCTTTATTCGCTCAGGGTTACCGGCAGCGTCCGTGCTGTCACCTGTTTGCTTAAAGGGCCAAATATGATGAACTCGTAACAACCCGAAAGGCTTCAAATGCCACCCAATAAAATCAACAAGTTACAAGACGAATCACGTCCGTCGAGCGGGTTGTTGCGAGACCGACAAATATAGTACTTGTAAGTCTGCATGTGCAGCACGACAAGGCATATCGTAAATGAGGGGAGGCACGCGCGGAGCGAGCGCGAGGGAACGTTCGTGAAATAGTGCAATTCTAATCGATTTCTTAACTGTTCACCAAGGGCACAAAGCCACGGAATACTCTGTCCTGTACGGACACTATCTCAGCAGGTCATCGACACCCACCGCCCGTACGGTTGGTTTCATCTCTTTCGGGTCAGATGGACTTTTGCCCAGATCTATGAAGATCTGCCGGTGCGGTTTTCCTGGATTTCTTCCGACCCGGAATGGGTGTCAGGGTTAAACAGTGGTATGAGAGGAAGTTGAGGGAGGTTTTTTTAGGCTGGAAAGCTTGCAGGCTTCCACGCTTTCCCGCTAAAGGCGCATAGGGCACAGCGCTTAGCGAATAGCATGCAAGCTTGCAAATAATGGCTGTGGCTTTCAATCTTTGTTCTGTTATACCATACGATTGTATGGTGTAAGCAGACATTATGGCCGTTTTATCTGAAATTGTATCTTCCAGGGTCAGGGCTGAAATTTTTCGAATTCTCTTTGGCATTGATCCGGTAGATCTGACGAAAGTGTTTGACAAGGACACCTAAGCTGCAAAACGCAGCAGTTCCAGATCCACCCCTCTATCAACGGCTTCCTGGGCTTTTTGCAAAAGTGAGCGATTGATGTCTGCAGACACATATTCCTCGCCACAGTTTTCACAGATCTCGGCTGGAACATTTTTGAAGACAAGGGTAGACTGGTCTCTTTCAAGAACCACGGTGATGTGACCTTCAATTGTATGGCCGTTCCGGCAGATTGCACATTTCATGTGGTTGTCCTCTTGCTGAAATTTTCTGACCACTTTCTGGGGTCCGGCTCATAAATTGTTATCAGATAAATCCGGCGTGAATCGGCATCAATACCAACAACAGCATGTAACGGCCGGTTTGCACCTGATATGCCGTTAACCAAAACACTGGGGAAGGGGAAGTCATCAAAATATTCTTCGATAATTATTCCCTTATCAAGAAGCGACAAGACATCCTTTTCTTCAATCTGCCGCTTGAACATTCGCCTGGTGGCATGAACTCGGTATTCGATAGTCCATGTGGAAATGGGCGCTCCCAGGTATTCTGCCAATTGCCGATTCATTAAATCCAAACTAGATATTTTTCCACCTTATTTGTTTGTACTTAAACACATATAGCATGACTCGGCGGCCCAGGGCAAGCGGGAAAGCTAGGAAGCGGGGCCACCGGCCAGGCTAAGCCACCGGCCAGGGGGTCGGGCCACGCTAACTGATTGAAATATATCTAAATCATATGAGGAAAACGCGCTTTTGGGGGCCTATAATGCTCTTTTGGGGCACAAAAAGGCCGATATAGGAAAATATCCATGGCCAGAGCCAAAAGACATTACCTGCCGGGATACATCTGGCACATTACCCACCGATGCCACAAAAAAGAATTTTTGCTTAAATTTTCAAAGGATAGAAATCGGTGGCTCCAGTGGCT
>JAJRVC010000116.1 GCA_024277475.1 Deltaproteobacteria bacterium | reverse complement strand
CCACGAAGCCTTTTTTATCCATGGGCACTGGCGTAAGTTTCCAATTCAGAAATGAGCAATTTTTTCTCTGAGCAAGGCCGCACAAGGGTTTACGTTGAGACGTACTTTTCGTACTTCGCAGACGTAAACCCGCGGAGAACGTCGCTCAGAGAAAAAAGGGCCATTTATGGATGGAAACTAGATAGATTCACCGCAAAGACGCAGAGAGCGCAGAGGGGTATTTTTCTTTCTTTTCGGTGAAAGGCCGAAAAAAAAGAAACCCAAGCCTTACGGGCAAAAACAAAATCCTCTCTGCGCCTTGCGGTAAACAATTTTTGCTATGATTCCGTTAACCGTCCGATCCAGCTATTCCCTCATGTGGGGGACATCTTGCGTCAAGCAGATCTGCCACGCTGCCAGGCGCCTGGGTTATGATCGCCTGGCACTGACCGACACCGACAATCTCTACGGATTGTGGCCGTTTTTGAGAACCTGCAAACGCGAAGGCCTCACCCCCATTGTAGGAGCGGAAGTCACCGACCCCCACCGCAAACAGCGCGCCGTGTGCCTGGTGGAAGATGACGCCGGCTATCGCAACCTCTGCCGTCTGCTCACCCGCCGTCACATGGCGGCCGACTTTGACCTGAAAGAGGTCCTGCCGAATTATGCAACCGGTCTGGTGGTATTGACCCAAGACGCCGATTTTTTGCGCACCTGGCATGCGGCTGGGGTGACGGTGGTTGCCGCCATGCCGCGCAAACCCCTGCCTCCCACCCATGCGCTGCGTCGTGTCGCAAAACATCTGGGGATATCCCTGGCGGCAACACCCGGAAGCTTTTTTCTGCACCCCCGGGATGCGGCGGTTCACCGCCTGCTGCGAACCATCGACCGCAATACCTCATTTTCGCGCCTGGCCTCCGGCGATGTTGCGCCGGCAGATGCCTGGTTGGCCTCACCTGAAGAATACAGCTACCGGTTTGACATCTGTCCGCAAGCCATCCGGACAACCCATGAAATCGCCGAGCGCCTGACGTTTACAGGTCCGCAATTCGGCATCGTCATGCCGCCTCTGGCGGGCGCAAACGGTGTCGATCCGGCCCAACGCCTGCGTCAGGCCGCTTATACCGGTGCCCACAAGCGTTACGGGGAAGAACTTTGCGAAGCAGTGGTGGAGCGGCTTGAACACGAATTGCACAGTATTGTGGGTATGGGATTTGCCGCCTATTTTTTAATCGTTCAGGATATCATTCAACACAGCCCGCGCACCTGCGGTCGTGGTTCGGCAGCCGCATCCCTGGTGGCTTACTGCCTCGGAATTACCAATGTGTGCCCGCTTAAACACAATCTGTATTTCGAACGCTTTTTAAATCCCGGCCGTACCGACCCGCCCGACATTGATGTCGATTTTGCCTGGGACGAACGCGATGATGTCCTGGCGGCAGTATTGCACCGGCACCGGGGCCATGCGGCCATGGTATCCAATCATGTACTGTTTCAGCCGCGCATGGCCATCCGGGAAGTAGCCAAAGTATATGGACTGACGGACGGTGAGATCGGCCGGGTTTCCAAACGGCTGCCGCGGTTCTGGCGCGCTAAAGAATCCGAGCCCGAATTGCTGACTGGGCTCAAACAACGCCCGGAATCAAAAGCCCTGGAATTTCCACATCCATGGCCGGAGATCCTGGCCTTTGCCCAGCGGATCATCGGCACGCCGCGCTATTTGTCCGTCCACCCCGGCGGCATCGTAATCACGCCGCGCCCCATTGACGAGTATGTGCCGCTGGAACGCGCCCCCAAAGGTGTGCCCATCATCCAATGGGAAAAGGACGGCGCTGAAGATGCCGGTCTGGTCAAAATCGATCTGCTGGGAAATCGCAGTCTGGCAGTGATCCGGGATGCGGTGGGCAATCTGCGAGCCAATGACGTGGCCTTTGACGAAACCGGCTGGGAACCGGAAGACGACCTTGCCACCCAACAGGCCCTGGCCCAGGGTCGTACCATGGGCTGTTTTTACATTGAAAGTCCCGCCATGCGGCTTTTGCAGCAAAAATCGAAGGTGGGAGACTTTGAACACCTGGTGATTCACAGCAGCATCATTCGTCCGGCCGCCAATGAGTTTATCCGCGAATATATCCGCCGTTTGCACGGGGCTCCCTGGGACCCGATTCATCCGCTGCTGGCCGAGGTGCTGGACGAAACTTTCGGCCTTATGGTCTATCAGGAAGACGTGTCCCGGGCCGCAGTTGCCCTAGCCGGCTTCTCCCATGCCGAAGCCGACGCCCTGCGCAAGATTATGTCCAAGAAAGACCGGCGGCATCGGCTGCGGGATTTTCAAAAACGCTTTTATACCGGCGCAAGGGCTATGGGAGTTTCCGGGGATCAGGTAGCGGCCATCTGGGACATGATGATGAGTTTTAGCGGGTATTCTTTCTGTAAACCCCACAGTGCCTCCTATGCCCGGGTCTCTTTTCAGGCGGCCTACCTCAAGGTCCATCATCCGGCTGAATTCATCGCCGCGGTGATCAGCAACCAGGGCGGTTTCTACGGAACCTTTGCCTATGTCTCCGAAGCCCGACGCATGGGGCTTACAATTTTGCCGCCGAACATCAACCGCAGCGAAATTCGCTGGACGGGTGAGGACAATGCTATTCGGACGGGCCTGCTGTCAATCAAAGGGCTGTCCGCTGAAATCCGGACACGGATAGTGACCGAACGCCGACAGGGTCTATATCACAGCATGCGCGAGGTCCTTGAGCGTCTAAAGCCCGCTGAAAACGAAGCCCGGGCGCTGATCCATTGCGGGGCCCTAGATGAATTAAATCCCGGCGGCAACCGCGCGACGCTGCTGTGGCATCTGGGCTGCAGGCTCAAATCCGGATATGCCAAACCACGTCCACAAACGCGATCCCTCTTTAGCAGCG
This sequence comes from Deltaproteobacteria bacterium, assembly GCA_024277475.1. The sequence goes on along the minus strand of JAJRVC010000116.1, from coordinate 13,704 downwards.
CTGACAAGGCACGCACCTGCCAGCCCCCGCCCCCGCTTCTGCCCCCGGCCAACGAACGCGAACGGCTGCAGCGTGAATTTGCCGTACTCGGTTTTTTGTGCGACCGGCACCCGATGGAGTTATATGACCCCATTTTACAGAAATTTCGGACCGTCAAAGCTGTCGACCTGCCGCGTCACCTCGGAAAACAGGTGCGCCTGGCCGGCTGGTTGATTACCGGCAAGGTGATCACCACCAAACACGGCGACCCCATGGAATTTTTAACCTTCGAGGATGAAACCGGTATTGTGGAAACCACCTTTTTCCCGGAAACGTACCACCGCTTCTGCCACATGATCGACCGCCGGCGGCCGTATCTTTTAACCGGCAAAGTCGAAGAAGACTGGGGGGCGATCACACTGACGGTGGATCGGGTGGAGCGAATCACACGCTGATGGCATAAATCCTGTGCAAAAATATTGATCAAAGTGTAACCTTTTTGCCTCCGCTGCGTTTTATAGTCAAACGAATCTGAGAGTCACGCGCCGGCGCAAGGCAATATCGGGTTTTGGATTCGTTTCAGCAGGAATTTCCGGTTGAGCATCAACTGTAAATTCTCATCGATACATATAAAAAAGACAGAGGAGGATACAATGCGAAGAAAATTTCTAAAAAAATTGGTATGCTTTTCAGGGATGTTGTTCATAACCTTTCCGGCCTGGAGTGCAGTTCCGTCGCCTTCAATGTCGGCCGACGACAGTGGGGTGCAAGTACCGGTGTTCACCGATCACGAGAGTCCGCTGTTTGAGGGTGCCGATATGTTCCTGGCAAAAGGCCCCGGAGGGGGTGGTGGAGCCGGCGGTGGCGGCGGCAATGGTGGTGGACCTGGCGCTGGTGGCAATGGCGGCGGCGGTAACGGATCCGGTGGTGGCAATGGTAACGGTGGCGGATCCGGCGGCAATGGCGGAGGTGGTTCCGGCAACGGATCGCTGAATGGGCCAAACGCTAACCAAGGTAAAGGCAGCTGCACTCAGTCCCAAGTGCAGGTACAAGCCCGGACTCAGGAACACGCCCAAATTCAAACTCAACTGCAAACCCAGGTGCAGGCCCAGACACAGTTGCAAACTCAATCACAAACCAGGGCACATACAACCAATGCATACGGTCAAAATGATGATGACGGCAATGATTCTGTCCAATAATTTTAGCCCGGTTGAATTTAACCTGAATTGAAATCGATCGCACACCTGTTCCCCCGGTGACATTACACCGGGGGCGGGTGCGGCGATGGAGACCCACCTTTTATCCGATTATCCGATTTTTAAATTTAACTCAGCGGGGAGCCGGCTGCACCCACCGGATCGTACTGCCGTCATAAAACCATTTATCCGGAAAGCCTCGTCGCCTGATAAAAATCGGATTTTCGGACCATTTGATTATTTGTTCGTATGCGTCATGCAGTTTTCTAAAACCGGCTGTATCACCTTAACAGGTCGGATGGCCGCGCTCCCTGCATTTTTACTTTCCGCTTTTTCAAGTACGAGTCGGCTGGCCAGGTACCGTTTATTGGTGCGATTTCTTTCAGCCCACCACGCATTTCCTAAAACATTGGACATGGTACAAAAATCTTCAACCGGTTTGCGCCCTGAGGTTCGCGGAAATATGTAACTGAACAACTCCTCCGAACCATATGGCAAAATATCTAAGATAATTATAAATTCGGTGAAATAAAACGTCGCATATCTTGTGTTTAGAGCCCTTAGCAGACCGGTTCTGAGGTTTAAATTATAACGAAGCCGCTGCCGGCACTCGATGGAACAATATTTGCGGAGCCTCATATTTTCAGATGTACCACAGGATAAACAGCGGTTTCCGCCGGCATCTTCAGAAAATTGTTTGTAATCATCATTAATGATAGGCATTTGTCCCCAAGATGATTGGTTCCAGGTTTAGAGGTTGTAATAAGCTGACATTGCTTGGCAATATAGTTGCATATAAGCACCGCTTCTGGCCAAAAAAACGGCCAGTTTAATCATCAAAAACCGTGCCATTTGGGGGTAGTTTATATAAGAGTTCGCTGTACAAAGTTGACAAACTCGTAAAAAGTCAAAATTCTCGAATTTTGATCTAATAACCTATTGAAACTATTAAGTGTAAAATTCTATTTTTGTGGTTTTTGTGCCTTTTTGCGGCCACATCAAAGTTATCTTGACATAATTTGCTAAAATCGTAATAGTTCACTGGTAGATCGCTGAGAAAGTCATCATACAATTAAACAGATGAATTTACCCTATCATGGTCAGCTTCATCAGGTCAAAGGGCATTGGCACCGACCCGAGCTAACTCCGCTACCGGATAATCCGGTGCCGGATTTTTCCTTTTTTAAGCTTGCCAAATTGAAAAACAAAAAATATTATATCTTGACAATATGAATTTATTGGAACCAGGCAGAAAATACTGGACCTTTTTAATTGAAAAAAATTAGTGCCGTTCACAGGAGGATAATAAAAGATGAATAAAATACTGGGAAACAAAGCCAATTTTATCTCAATGTTCCTGCCGGCTGTCATTTTGATGCTGCTTGCATGTGCCGGGCAACAGCTGGAGGTGAAACCAATCTCCAAATCGGAAAATCCTCAAGAACTTATCAATCAGTTGAACAATGACATCGCCCTGGCTTATAAAAACCAGCTCCATGTGCTGGCACCGACCTGGTTTGGAAGAGCTAATGCTTCCCTCAAGGCAGCCAAAAAAGGCCTGGAAGGGGGCGATCAGCTATCAAAAATTCTCGATGATGTCGCCACCGGCCGGGCTCAGCTTGTTCGTGCAGAAGAAATTGCAAGGGTGTCGAGAACAACATTGCCCAACGCCATCAAGGCACGCAATCTGGCGCGGGACGCGGGAGCGACAACCCTGGGAAAAGAGTATACAGATGCCGAAGAACGATTCCGCAATCTTACCAGAGCAATAGAAGACAACAATTTAAATTACGCCCAAAAAAATCAGGCCGGCGTTGCAGAGCATTTCCGTGAGCTTGAGTTGCGCGCAATCAAGGTTCGGACCATCGGCGAAGTCCGCAGGCTCATCAAGGATGCGGAAAACAAAGACATGCACAAAATCGCACCCCAATCGTTTTCAGCCGCTGAGGAAAAACTGGCGGAAGCGGATGCCTTTATTACCCGGAATCCTTATCAAAAAGAGGAAATGCACCGATTGGCGGTCGAAGCACTTTTCATGGCCCGGCGCTTGCACGTGATCGCAGAGCAAAGCAGGAAGTTCGAAACCATGGAACCCGAGCAAATCACCCTGCAAGATGAGGGGTTTCTTTACCAAGCCTCCAAGACACTAGGTGCTCCGGATATGAGAAATCAGCACTTCGATAAGCAGCGCGAAAATATTCTTGCGACTATCTCCGCCCAACGCGCCGATCTCAATTTCATGATTGAAAACACTAAAAACCTGCAGCAGCGAATTACCAGCCTGGAGGGAAAAACACTCGAGGAGCATCAGGAAAAAGAGCTCCTGCTGGCCGCAAAACGCTTCAGTGAAAAACTAAGCAGTATTCAACACTATTTTAAACCCTACGAGGCTGAGGTTTATAAAAAACAAAATCAGGTCATCATCCGATTAAAAACCATGCACTTTCCGGTGGGCCAAAGTGTGATCATGCCGGACGATTACGGCCTGCTCAGCAAGGTGCAGCGCGCCATCCGCACTTTCGGTGAACCGGATGTCATTATCGGAGGTCATACGGACAGCACCGGCTCCGAAGCACTCAATGAGCACCTGTCGCAACAGCGGGCCAATGCGGTGAGACAGTATTTTGTGGCTAACGAAACGCTTCCTTACGAAAAAATAATCGCCGTTGGTTATGGCTCTATGCGTCCGATAGCATCCAATGCCACCGCAAGCGGTCGGGCAATGAACCGGCGTATTGACATCATCATTACACCGGAAATCAAACAGGCCCAATAGCTCATTCTGATATAATAACAGCCCATAGCCATCCTTTTTGCCATGTTGTGCAACTATGGGGGTTGTTGTGATGACCCTCCAAGCGTCTGCACAGTAATTCACCCCGCATTTACTGCTGGATCACTTGTTCCCGCCGGAGCCACCCGAACCTCCCCCGGGGCCCCCGGAACCACCTGAGCCACCTCCACCACCTAGACCCCCGGAACCACCCGATCCGCCGGGTCCTCCAGAGTCGCCCGAGCCGCCGGCTCCTTCGGAACCACCTGATCCACCCGCCCCTCCGGAATCGCCGGCTCCGCCCGATCCTGCAAAACTGCCCTTGCCGGCAGAGCGCCCAAGGCCGTCAATGCCTTTTCCTTGCTGGATGGCCTTGGAATAACTTCTGGCAAGTTTTTGCGGTGAGGTGGTTCGAGAATGACTCATGAAGGAAGTCCGCATGCTTTTCATCTCTTCTGCATTATAGCCTTTCTGCAGGGCCTGAGTTAAAACATCAGTGACTGCCTTTGAACCAACACTGAGGCGTGCCATATCCCTTGCCGTTTCAAGCGTCTCAAGCGCAAGGTTGTTGTGCGCAAGGCTGTTCATGTTTTGTGCTCTGCTTTGGACCATGCTGCAAATTTGGGCCGCATCCTGATTGTTCAGCCCTGCAGCAAGACCTGCCGCCAGAGTGTTTCCCAAACGGCTTATTTGCTCTTTTCCTTTTGAAAGCACAGTAGATCGCTCGTAAGCAAAGGCGTATCGCGACAGGACTATCTCCATGGCCCGGACAATCCTGTCCGCCCTCACGTTTTTGGCCATTCCTTCGAATACTTTGTTTTCCAGGGGTTCTACCGGCAGCCCTTTATTATGGGCATTCATTATGATCTGTTGTGCTTTTAGGGTGCTGTCAATCGTAAAATTATTCGCCAGCATTAAGCGGGTCATCCTGATGACGTCATTACCTTTTAGCCCCGCCTGCATCATTTGCCGGGTGCTCACTTTTAACTTGTCCGGTGTCTCGGGAGGCAGACGGTCATCTACTGCATCAGCAAGGGCGATGGATGCATAAAATAAAAGGAGAAAAATTGTTATGAATATCTTTTTCATCGTAACATTACCTGGCGTTTATAATATATAACGTCTGTCAACAAAAAAGGTTACATGTCCGGGGTGAATACACAGTTTTCGTCACCGAAATCATCTTTTTCTCTCAACTTGCAGTCAGGCAGATAAACAGCACCGTCTACTTTGTAAAAATACGTAAATTCCCGGGTTGCCGGCACCACAACCTGCCAGATCCCCGACTCAAGTTTTTTCGTTGGATAAAGAGCGAATTCATCCAATGAACTTGAAAAATAAACAATTTTAGCCCCGGGCATCCTGAGATATAAATTTACCCGGTCTGCATTAATCTCGTAATAATGAGTCGCACATCCGGCACCCAAGAGGGAAACGGCAATCATAAACCGAAAATATTGTTTCACGTCTGTAAATTCACCTCAAGAATAGAATTCTCTCCGCCGAAATCATCTTTCTCACGGACCAGGATGGTCGGATCAGCAAGCCGTCGATCACCTTCAAGAATGTAGCTGAAGCGATGTTCTCCCACCGGCACATCGATGGTTATCTCCCAGTAATCGCTGGTGCCGGCTCTATTCATCGGCAGCGTACGCCAATCGGTAAAACTGCCGGCAATTTCGACCTGTTTCACCCCCGGTTGATAAATAACAAATCTGTGTGCCGTAGACAATTGTTCTTTTGGCGACTGGATAAAGAAAAAGAATATCAATGCGGCTGCAAGTCCGGATGCGAAAATGGCCATTGGCCGCCAGAGCCGAAAACCGGTCCTTTCTTTTAGTTGAACTTTTACATTCGGGAGATGATCGACCACATCCGAGCGGATCATTTTTTCCTGCCTGAGAAAGCCGACTGTTTCATCCTTAAAGTTCCGGTCTTCATGCACGGTTTCAACAAATTCGATCTTATGGTCCAGATTCAACTCATCATCAATAAACATACTGATTAAATAGTCCTGCATCATTCACCTGCCTAGATGATTTTTCTAAGTTTTACCCTTGCCCGGTGGACCTTCACTTTGACATTTGCCTCGCTGATACCTGTAACTGCTGAAATTTCACGATATGACAATGGACTACTCACGGTAAGCGCCAGAATATCGCGTTCATCGGTTTCAAGTGTCTGCATGGCGCAAAGCACCTGCCGGTATTGTTCACGCACCATGAGATAGTGTTCGTGATCATCAATGAGATTATTCTGATCCGTTTCAAGTTGAGCATTTCGTTTCTGTTTGCGGGCGTTGTCATAGATTAAATTACGCCCGATGGTGTAAAGCACGGATGCGCTCTGAGGGTCCTTGCCATAGCGTTCCAGACAGCGGGTAAAGCTTTCCTGCATGATATCGCTTGCAAGGTAATAATCGCCCGTACTTCGCATGAGATACGCAAAAAACATATCTTTGTGTTTATTGTAAAATGCTCTGAATTTTCTCACCCTATCAATATAACGCAAAGCGATTAAAAAAGTTACAATATTTTTACTCTGTTGCCCCGGACAAAAGTAGATACCCGGGTCCAGAGGACCAGGTTTTCGATATTAGAATAAAACAGGATCAAAATGGTGAATCAGCAAAACAACCCGTCAGAGCTCTTGACAATTCTTTGCGGGGTCGGCACAATGCTTGCGTTTCGTTGACATCAAAGCAGCGTCATTAAGGAAGGAGAACGGGATGGACATTATTTTATATAACGGCAGAGTCAATACCTTCGATGGGGCCGCCACGGTTTTTTCCGCGGTGGGTGCCTCCAACGGTATTGTCAGCGCTCTGGGTACGGATGAAGAATTACGTCGATTGATGGGGCCTGAAACCGAGGTAATCGATTTAAAGGGTGCGACCCTGTTTCCCGGTTTCATGGAAGCCCACAATCACTTGACAATCTACGGATATCTCATCGATGGGATCGATTTATCTGCTTCCAATGCCAAAAAGATGAATGATATTCTGGCACTGGTTAAAGAACGAACCGAGACGCTGCCGACGGGCACCTGGATCAAGGGATCGCGCTATGCTGAATATTTTCTGGCTGAAAACAGGCATCCGACCTGCCTGGATCTGGATCGAGTCAGCCCGCAACATCCGGTTATCATTTATCATACATCGTTTCATGCCTGTGTTTTAAACAGTGTTGCGATGAAAATGCTGAGCCTCAGCCGCGAGACGGCTTCCCCCCAGGGCGGCATTATCGAAAAGGATCCGGACACAGGAAATCCGACCGGCGTGTTGCATGATCAGGCCATGATGGATGTGTTCAACAAGCTTTTTTTCGATGATCTGGCCGCCATGACCAAACAGGAGCGCATCGAACTTTGCGCCGGGGCCACGCAATCATATGCCAAGCTGGGTTTTGTATTTGCCGCAGATGCCCTGGTTGTGCCCCAAACACTGGATATGTACCAGGACACCCTGGCTGCGGACAGGCTCAACATCCGAATTTATACTATGAATCTCGATGATAAGGCCGAATCTTTGACCGGTTCCCGGATCAGGACCGGATTCGGCTCGGATCGTCTGCGGATCGGTCCCATCAAGATATTTGCCGACGGCGGGATGTCCAATCGCACTGCGGCTGTAAGCAGGCCGTATCTGTGCCCGCCAAAGGACAAAGGGCTGAAAATCCAAAGCCGCGAAGAACTGATCAAAAAAGTCAGAAGGTATGACGCCCTCGGGTATCAAATCGCCATCCACGCCCAGGGAGATGAGGGCATCCGCGATACCCTGGACGCCTTTGAAGCCGTACTGGGGCCTAAATCCGACAACCCTTTTCGCCACCGTATCGAACACGCCGGCTGCCTCTACCCCGATTTGTTAAGACGGGCGGTAGATATGAACATCGCTGCATCGGTCCAGCCGATTTTTTTCAGTGAACTGGGAGACGGGTATCTCGAAGCTTTCGGCCCTGATTTGGCCCACCAGCTGTATCCTTTTAAATCCATGCTGAACGCCGGTATGAAAATCGGCGGCAGCTCGGATTGCCCGGTGTCCAACCTTGACCCGCGAGTGGGAATGCGTGATGCCGTGCTGCGACGATCCCCATCCGGTGAGATACTCGGGCCGCAGGAAACGTTAACCATGGATGAGGCCATCCGACTCTATACCCAGGGATCGGCCTACCTTTCTTTTGACGAAACCCGCAACGGCAGCATCGAAATCGGTAAACGGGCGGATTTTACCGTTATGGCCGCCGACCCCCGGCAGGTCAGCCCGGAAGAGGTCCCGCAGATCCAAATATCGATGACGGTGGTCGGGGGCGAAATCGTGCACTCTGAAGAATGATCGTACTCGTTCAGCAAAGCGCCTTTGACGGGTTAGCGCACTAAAAATGGAAGCCAAAGCGAAAGCTGGGGGAAAAGAATTACCAGGATCAGGACCGCTAACATCAGCAGCATGAAGGGCAATGTGCCTTGAAATACCTCCATCAGAGAGGCATCCTCGACTACGCCCTTAATCACGAAAAGATTCAACCCCACCGGTGGCGTGATCAGAGCAAACTCCATGTTAATCGTCATGATCACCGCAAACCAGACCGGATCGATACCCATGGCCAGCAAAATCGGGAATATGATAGGCAGCGTGATGATGGTGATGGAGACCACTTCCAAAAAGTCGCCCAGAAAGATGAAGATAATGCACACCAGAATGATGAACTGCCAGGGTTCCACATCGAGTCCGCCTAAAAAGTTTATCAACCGCTGGGGTACATGGAGAATGGTCACCACATGTCCGAAGAGAATGGCCCCCACGATGATGATCAGGACCATCACGGTAGTGCGCAGGCTTGAAAGCAGCACCGGCATCAAATTCTGGATTTTAAGCCTGCGGGAGATTAATGCCGCCATCAGGCTGTAGACTACGCCGACCCCGGCTGCTTCGGTGGGCGTGAACCAGCCCAGGTAGATGCCGCCCAGCACCAAAGGCGGCAGGACCAGACCCCAGGCGGAACGCCGCAACGCGGTGGCTCTCTCGCTCCAGCCTGCCGGCCGGGTCCTGACATAGCCCCGCTTACGGGCATGGAGTACCGTGTAGACCAAAAAAAAACCGGTAAGAATGAGCCCCGGGATAATCCCGGCAATGAACAGATCTCCCACCGACACGTCGGTAAGAGCGCCGTAAAGAATCATGGAAAGACTCGGTGGTATCAGTATCCCCAACGTCCCCCCCGCTGCCACCAGGCCGAATGTAAAGCGTCGATCATATCCCATTTGAAGCATTTCGGGCACAGCCAACATGCCGACGGTAGCCGCGGTGGCCACCGAGGACCCGCTGATAGCTGAAAATCCGGCACAAAACAAAACAGTTGCAATTCCCAGACCCCCGGGCCAGTGACCCACCAGGCTGTGAATGGACTTGTAGAGATCTTCGCTGATGCGGGAGTAAATGAGAATATTGGCCATCAGGATGAACAGGGGAATTGCCGTCAGTGTGAAACTGTGCAGGCTTTGGTAGATAATCATGGTCACGCCGTAAAAGGCGCCGCCGCCTTCCAGGGCAAAAAGGCCGGAAAGACCTACAACTCCCAGGGAAAATGCCACTGGCATACCCACCACCAGAAAGAGTGATACCAGTATGAAGATCAAAGCGGTCATGAGGGTGCTTCATCCTTGAGATGTGCTTCGCTGTTTTTGAACAAGATAAGATTACAGAGGGCCCCAAGCTCTTCCAGCGCCATGAGGCCGAAACCGACCGGAATGGAACTCATCGGGTAATACAGTGGAATGTAAAGGGCCGACAGGGTTAACTCCTTCATCTGGTAAGCTCGAATACAGGAAAGCACACCGGCTGCGGTGATGGTAAGGGCAAATGCGAGGATAACAATATGAATGCCGATTTTCACAATCCGGCGATTTACAGGCGAAATTTTTTTTATAACAACGTCTACCAGGACGTGACCCCGGGTGCGCATGGTGTAGGCGGATCCCAATAATACAGCCCACATGACGAAGTAGATGGAATAATCCATGACCCAGAGGGTGGGTGACTGGAATACATAGCGGCACACTACCTCGTAGAGTACGAACAATCCCACCGCCAGGAGCATCAGCCCACCCAGACGGGCTGCCCAGGTAACCAGCCGCAGCAAACCATTGTCCAGGCGGTGCCACAGTGGATGGGCAGTCTTTATGAAGACGCTTTCGCTCACAGGGATATCTTCATTTGACAAGAAATCGGTGGTAAGGGTTCACGAAAACTCACAATTTTTTAAGTTGAGGCGCCCGGTCGGCAAGACGCCGAAGCACAGGAATATCAAGTATATTTCGGGCTTCCGCAACGCAGCCGGACGGGATGAATCGCCATCCATTATTTTTGAGTGAGCCCTTGGCTAAATGCTGGAACCGGGCCCTACACGAAAGTGTTTTGCCGGCAGGGCCCGGCAGAATACAATTTTCAGGATTCACCCTAACGATGCAAAAGCCGGAGGGCTTCAGAGCCAAGGCGTCAAGGGTGAAGTTGTAGTTGTTTATGCAACATGGGGGTTTACATACCCAATAGCTTCAGTATGCTGTCGGCCACTTCATCTCCACTGCGCTTGCGCCAGGCGGATAAGCCGGCATCGCGGGCCTCGGTCCATTCGCCTTTGAGCTCGTAAACTTCCATGGATTTTCGGGCTTCCGCCAGTGCGACGGCATCTTCTTTTTCAGCCTGTGCCAGGCTTAATTTGCCAACCTCGACAGCAGCCTCCATTACGGCTTTTTGAATGTCGGGCGGAAGTTTGTTCCAGAATTTGGTATTCACGGTAACCGGCCAGGGCGAGAAACTGCCATTGGTGAGGGTCAGGTATTTGCAGGTTTCGTTCCACTTGCGCTTAACAATGGATTGGGTACCTGAAACCACGCCGTCGATGGTTTTACGCTGCAAAGCCATGTATACTTCGGAGGAGGACATTTTCAGCGGAGCCGCGCCCATGGCTGCAACAGCCGCCACGGCGGTCGGAAGGTTGCAGCGCAATTTGAGACCCTTAAAATCAGCTTTGGTTTTCAAGGGTCTTACCCGGTTGGCCAACTCGAAACTGCGACCATAATACCCCATATAGAGGAGCTTGGCGTTGAATTTCTCCATATCTTGGGATATCTTTTGGCCCAAAGGACCGCTGAGGGCTTTGTCGATTTCCGCCATGCTCTTAAAGACAAACGGTACGTCAAAAATGTCAATGTAGGGAAGTTGCCCGTTCCAGGCGCCGCTGTAGACAATTCCCATTTGCAGGGCGCCGTCGGTAACAGCCTTTACAATAGAGCGGCCTTTGTAGAGCTGGCCGGCTGGATACACTTCGATCTTGAGACGGCCGTTGGTTTTTTGCGCCACCAATTCAGCGAATTTGTAATCTGTCTTGGTGAGATGAAAGGTCTTGGAAAGCTGGGTGGCATAGCGGGCTGTAAATTCTGCATCTGAGGCCTCTACGGCACTCCCCCGGTAAAATACCACAGCCAAAAGCAACATGAAAAAGAATCCAAATCTGGTTAAACGAATCATTGTCCACCTCCTTGTTGTTATGGGCCGGCTGTTTAATTAATTGAGAAAGAGATGTTGGCGTGTCAAACGGAATTGCCAAAAGTTGGTATCGCAACGTATCGAATATATACGAAAACGAAATTTGGGTGTCAAGGTAAAAGGAGTGACAAATTTCCAAGGTAAAATCGTCATCCATGCGATTTATATTGATAGGTGATAAATATAGCGCCATATTTGAAGATATGCTATATTTTGATTTCTTGCTTTAAATCTAATTCTATTGATAGAGGAAAATCCACCATCCCCATTCCGCCTATCGTATTAATGGAGGTGCCCTATCCGTATTAAAAAAGCAGGATCGATTGTAGTTATTTTAGCATTCTTTATGGTCTGGAACAATGCATCAGGGGAACTGAACCCGGAAGATACGAAAAACGTATCCAAAGCCCTGGAGAAATCTTTGATCACCCTAACTGCCGGTAATAATAGTATCGAAAATCAAACTGAAGATTACGCAAATCGCTGGTATAATTCCAACATGCCGGTAAAAACAAAGGGCGTTGCACTGGTGATCCACGGGCTTAATCTGCGGCCCGACAAAATGGAACCTGTTATTTCGAAGCTGCGGGCATCCGGAATTGATGTGCTGAATTTATCATTGAGGGGGCACGGGGAAAACTATGTTCACCGCCATGAGGTGGATGCCGACTCGGCTCGTATGGAGACCTTCAGGGCCGTATCATACCCGTTATGGATGAACGAAGCTTACCCGGCCTATTTACAGGTTAAAAAAAGAGGGGATCGGGAAAAGATCCCTTTGTTTCTGATTGCCTATTCTTTTGGAGGACTGTTAAGCCTTGACCTTCTAGCCTCCAAGCCGGATGTGCACTTTGACCGGATGGTTCTTTTTGCGCCGGCAATAAAACTGCATGCAATCTATTACCTTGAACGGGTGCTATCACCGTTTCCAAGGCTGGTGATTCCGAGCCTGGCGGCTCCCAAAACCTACCTTTCCAATACAAAGGGAGTTCCCATTGCCGCTTACAATGCCCTTTTTGAAGGCCTGGCCCTTTTTGAAAAACATGTAAATCAAAAAATCAACATTCCAACTCTAGTATTTATCGATGAGCAGGATGAATTTATCCCACGGTGGGCCTTGAAAAAACTGGTGGAAGAAAAAAAATTGGATAAATGGCACATTTCCATCGTAAAAAAGGGAAAAGAGGCCTATGGCAAGTACCATCATCATATGATCGATGAATTTTCCACTGGAAAAGCCGTGTGGAAAGAGATGATGAATAGGATGATAGCACATTTAGGCGCTTATTAATTATTTTTGTGCATTTTGTGGCCGGACTCCATAAAAAGGGGCGCGGCAAACTAGTTCCAAGCCCAAAAACGTATCCGTATCTCATGAACCCATCAGACAAAAAAACTGGAACCGGGACGATGCCGGCCGACAAAAAATCCGTCAGCACCCACCGCGCATTTATGTATGGCGCTTGTGCTCCCGGATTGGGTGAAATCTATGCCGGATCCCGCATGCGAGGAATTTTAACGGCATCATTGTTTTTAATCTGCGCTGTATGGTTTACGCTGACGCTGTTTACCGTCCTGACAGCGATCGTGGGCCGGATGTTCGACAACCTCAATGGCATGAATCCTGTTGTGCTGCCGGATTTACCTTTTATCTCTCTGGGAGTTTCCTTTTTTGGGATTTATTTTCTCTGGTTATGGGGCATGATCTCCGCCGTCGATGTGGCCTGGTGTCACCGTCAAAGAGCGGCTGCGCAGCACCAGGCAAGTGTGATGTGGGCAGTGACCCTGTCGTGGTTTTGTCCGGGATCCGGCCAGGTTTACGCTGCCGACCGCCGCTTCGGGTATATCCTTTTTGCCGCCTACCTGATAGCGATACTGCTCAGTGTCCCGGCATACACGCAATTGTACCGGAATCTTTCAGCGATGGCCAAGAGCGGCCAACTGTCGGCCAACAACCCCTCTGCAATCATTGACATTGTCCATGGGCTGATGGCCGGGATGAACTATAGTTTCGGTAAACTCCTGCAGATCTGCCTTAGATATTTTGCCCTGGCTGCGACTCTGGCCGCTTTAAGACAGGGTCCCTTGAAGGCTGACACACGATGGTCCAGGCCATCGGCAACGTACGGCATCGCACTATTCGGTCTGGGATGGCTGTGCCCCGGATGCGGTCAGCTACTCCAGCGCCGTGATAGATTCGGCTGGTACCT
>JAJRVC010000115.1 GCA_024277475.1 Deltaproteobacteria bacterium | reverse complement strand
GCGGCCGCCACATCCACGTTGTTAAAGCCCACGGCCACATTGCTGTAGGCGGTGCCGCCGGCGGACTTGAGCGCGCCAAACAGCTCGTCGCCCCAATCCTCGGTCAACTGCCCCAGGACGGCATCGCACTGCCGGCCTATGGCGGCTTTAATGTCATCCACGCTGAGCACATCCGTGGAGGTGCAGACTTCAACCTTGCAATCGGCCCGAACCAGACGTTCCAGCCACAGCGAGCCGGGTATTTCTTTGGTGACAATCACCCGTTTGTTGCCGGAAGGATTGTGGAGCCTCCATTTTTTCAAGTTCATTGCAACAACCTCTCTATATCAATTTTTCAGTAGCGTTTTCCTGCTCTAAGAAGATAAATGAGTAGTTTGTGAAACGATGCGAAAGACTATAAAATTGCATTATCCAAATTTTTAATAAAAAGAAATTGTGATTGAATTATAGCCAGTTAACCGATTGCATTAGCAAATCAATCCCCCAGGGTGGCGACCATTACAGCCTTGATGGTGTGAATTCTGTTTTCGGCTTCGTCCCACACTATTGAGGCCGGAGACTCAAAGACTTCCTCGGTGACCTCCATGGCATCTATGCCAAACTTCTGAAATACGTCTTCACCGATGACCGTTTCACGGTTGTGAAACGCCGGCAGGCAGTGCAAAAATTTTACATCGGGATTGTCGGTCTTTTCCATGGCCCCTGAATTGACCTGGTAGGGTTTGAGAAGTTTGATTCTTTCCTTCCACACCTCTTCGGCTTCACCCATCGAGACCCACACATCGGTGTAAAGAAAATCACAGCCTTTGACCCCTTTTTCCAGATTGTCGGTAATCGTAATCTTGGCGCCCGTGTCTTTGGCAATCCCTTTGGCCTGAGCCACAAGTTTCTTATCCGGCTGAACACTTTTGGGGGCCACAGAGCGAAAATCCATGCCCATTTTGGCAGCTCCCACCAGCAGGGAGTTGCCCATGTTGTTGCGGGCATCGCCCAGATAGGCAAACGACATCTGACGCAGCGGTTTGTCGCAATGCTCCATCATAGTTAAAAAATCCGCCAGCACCTGGGTGGGATGGTACTCGTTGGTCAATCCGTTCCAGACCGGCACACCGGCATGTTTGGCCAGTTCTTCGACGATGTCCTGGCCGAATCCCCGATATTCAATCCCGTCGTACATCCTACCCAGTACCCGGGCGGTGTCTTTCATAGTTTCTTTGGTTCCCATTTGCGAACCGGAAGGGCCCAGATAGGTCACATGGGTGCCCTGATCATAGGAGGCGGTTTCAAAGGCACAGCGGGTCCGGGTCGAGGCTTTTTCAAAAATAAGGGCGATGTTTTTGCCTTTTAGGCGCTGTTGCTCAAGACCGGCGTACCTGGCCTTTTTAAGGTCCAGGGAAAGGTCCAGCAGAAACTTGATTTCCTGCGGGGTAAAGTCCAAAAGCTTCAAAAAGTGTCGATTTCTCAGATTAAAAGCCATAAGATCCTCCTTATCATTTTAAAGCCTATGCCAGTTTGTGTTTCTTGACGAAATCCGCCAGGACCTGGTCAAAATTCGGTCGCCCGATCTCCTGCAGGTTGTAGTAAACCCGGGTGTTGGGCTTGCTGATCTTGATAATGCGGTTCAGATCGATGGGGGTGGCGATGACCACGGCATCACACTCGGTATTGTTGATGCTCGTCTCCATGTCTTTTAACTGCACCTCGCCGTAACCCATGGCCGGCAGCAGCGTTCCGATCTCCGGATAAATCTCAAAAGTTTCCGTCAACCGGCCCACCGTGTAAGGACGCGGATCAACCAGCTCGGCGGCCCCGAATTTGCGGGCCGCAACCACGCCGGCTCCAATCTTCATCTCGCCGTGGGTCAGGGTCGGCCCGTCTTCGACAACCAGCACTTTTTTGCCCCTGATCACCGAGGGATCATCGACATCCAGCGTGGATGCGCCGTCAATAACGATGGCATCCGGCGCCTCGGTGGCAATGTTCTGACGAACAATCTCGATGCCCTCGGCATCGGCGCTGTCCATCTTGTTGATCACAACCACATCCGACATTCTCAGGGTGACGTTTCCAGGATAATAGGTCAACTCGTGGCCCGGGCGATGGGGATCGACAACAGTCACGTGCAGATCGGACTTGTAAAACGGAAAGTCGTTGTTGCCGCCGTCCCACAGAATCACATCGCAGCCGTCGGGATCTTTTTCTGCTGCCCGCACGATGGCTTCATAATCCACACCGGCGTAAATGACGTTGCCGCGCACCACGTGGGGTTCGTACTCTTCCATTTCTTCAACGGTGCAGTTATGCTTTTCAAGATCGGAAAGCTCGGCAAAACGCTGCACTTTTTGGGCCGCAATATCGCCGTACGGCATGGGGTGGCGAATGGCTACGACCTTCAGGCCTTTTTCCATCAAAATCTCAATAATTCGACGCGATGTCTGACTCTTGCCGCAGCCGGTACGCACCGCTCCGACCGAGATCACCGGTTTGGTGCTTTTTATCTGCGTATCTCCCGGTCCCAGCAGTACGAAATTGGCCCCTGCTGCGCCAACAACAGCGCTCATGGCCATGACGTGTTGATAAGGTACATCGCTGTAAGAAAATACGCAATCATCCACATTCAGCTCTTTAATCAACCGGGTCAGATCATCTTGGGCGTAAATTGAAATCCCCTCCGGATACAGCTCCCCGGCTAATTGGGCCGGATACTTACGCCCTTCAATGTCCGGAATCTGGGCGGCGGTAAAAGCAACGACATTGTAGTCCTCGTTGCCCCTGTAATAGGTGTTGAAATTGTGAAAATCCCTGCCTGCCGCTCCGATGATAATAACGTTTTTTTTCGACATAATGCTTTTCTCCTTAAATAATTAATAGATTTTCTCAAAAATATTTTTTTATGAGATCTTTTGCGCTGTTAATTTTATATAATTTAGCTCATTTAACAATCTCGGTGCCGGCCTCGCCGGCAATAGCTTTTTCGATATCATCGAGCTGGCAGATGACCCCCCGATTGCCCGTGGCTTTGGTAAACTGCATCACTGCTTCCACCTTCGGCCCCATGGATCCGGCCGGAAATTGACCCTCTTTGACATATTTTTCCATTTCAGCCAGCGGCGTTTTGCGCAGCATCTTCTGGTCCTCCCGGCCCCAGTTGATAGCGGCGCCCTGGACATCGGAGGCGATCACAAAGATATCGGCTTTGATTTCCTGCGCCAGGACGGAACTGGCTAAATCCTTGTCAATCACGGCCTCGACACCGCGAAATTTTCGCTCTTTGCGAACGACCGGGATTCCACCGCCACCGCAGCAGATGACAATAAAGTCCATCTCGATAAGCTTTTTGATTTCCCGGCCCTCCACAATCGCCAGTGGTTTGGGCGATGCCACCACTCTGCGCAGCCCTTTGTCCGTTTTAGTCAGCGTGTAGGGCAGTCCCGCGGCCTCTTCTTCGGTGTAAAAAGGGCCGATGGGTTTGGTGGGATTCTCGAAACCCGGGTCGTTTTCATCGACGACGACATAGGTGATCAGGGTTACAAAGTGTTGCTGATCGTTTTCCCTCATTTCCATGAAGGCGGTGTCAAGGGAAGATTCGATCATGTAGCCGATCTGACCCTGGGTCATGGCTCCGATGATTTCGAGGGGCATTTTGGGAACCGCGTCACAGCTTTCTTGCTGCAAAAGCAGATTACCCACCTGGGGGCCGTTGCCGTGGGTAATGATGATCTTATATTTTTGGGAAAGTTTGGCAATTTGGCGCATAGTCAGTTTGAGGTTTTCAAACTGTTGCTCGGCGGTTCCCTCCTGCCCGCTTTGGATCAAAGCATTGCCGCCAAATGCAACCAGCATAATCGGTTTTTTGCTAACCATAATACACCTCATTTTGCATAATGAGCGTTGCAAAAGCCGGAGGGCTTCAGAGCCCCTGACGACGGGATCACCACTTCGTTAAGACAAGACGCACACTGAAACTTATTTAATCAGACGTGTGATCCCGCTAAGCGGGGGCGTCAAAGGTGAAGTTGTAGTCGTTTACCTCGAATCCTTGACAACACAGGATCTGAAGTTCTCCGGCTTTCCCGACTCGTTAGGGCGTAGCTGAAAGCGAAGCCCAAAGGGTAAACAACAAGGCAAAATAGATCCCATCCTTCTTGTCCCGGCGCAGCTCGAAGAGCGAAGTCGGGTGAATTCACCAGGGGGGATATCGAGAAAATGTTATCCGCACTTTGATACCTGATCTAATAACAGACTATTAGCCATCATTTGCCATGCTGTTTATGCAACTATGGGGTGAGCCCTATATCACCTCTATTACTCCAGTAGTGGATTAAACCTTTTGCTGGAGTAATAAAGGAGTTTTCTCGTAAGAAAAAGGGAGCTAATTCCGCTATATCTGTTTGGGGAAATAATCTTCCAATGAGCCTTCTCGGTAGACATCAGCCGTTGAACAGTGGAGTCCACCACCAAATGCGTAAGCATCTCGAAAGGGCACCGGCACGACTTCAAATCCTAATTTGTCAAATTGCTCCATCTGGTGCACCTCACTTGCCTCTACACAGACTGTCTTAGGATCAAGCGATAAAACATTCATTGACAGCCAAACACTTGAGTAGCACAGAGGTGGGGGCTCTTTATGTGCCGGCTGAGAAGAATCGATAATCTGCCAGTCATTTATTTCGAAAATTTTTCTCTGCTCTTTGGGAAGAGCTCTCTCCGGATTATTGATAATTAAACCCGGCCTGAGAGCGACAAAAGTTGCATCAATATGAATTGGGTATGGATCCGTCGGGAAATTAACAGCATGAACCCTGTGGTCCGGGAAATGCCTTCTAATCCATTCGATGCCTTTTAAGTTAGCCGTCATTCCATGTTGAACAAATAGATCTTTTCCCATCCTCAAGCATTCCGCAGCATCAAATAGAGGTTCTATTTCGGTTGTGACGAAGTCTTTTGCAGCCATAAGCTTAAGTCTGTCTTCTTCTGTTTTTACTCTTTCCGTATAACCTGGTTTGTAAGATGCCTCTGTCAGCCGTGGCTTAGGAGCTGATTCCCATTTCATTTCGGGATCTTCTTCAAAATACTTTTCTAAAAGAGGTCGATAACAAAGATATTCAAACCACCTGCATTTGTACGACATTGTGGCTTCTATCATCTCTTTTCCAACAGTCAGTAAAACATCACGAGGCGGCATACATCCAAACATCGATTCAACCTTCCAGTCCGGTGTTTGAGCAGGCTGGCTAAAATCGAGGGGGGTCGGTCGGTCAACGCGAATTCCTCTTTTACGGAGGATGTCTGCGAAATTGTCAAGCTGCGCATTCGCTTTTTCTATTGATTCCCTGCTGCGTTGAGTACCTGCAAGCTCCCTCATGGGGCTGCCGACTTCCACTTTAGGGTCTACTGCAGTTTCAAGCGGTGGAATCATACAGTTATCAGCCACGCCAATAATAATATGCTTCACCGGATCCCACTCATTCCATGAATTAACGACTGTTTGTTGCTGTTCAGGCATAGTGTCCTCCTTGTTTATTAATCATTTTGGGAAACTTGATTAAATAGCCAGTCTATTTAAGGTTGTTCTTTTATTAGCAGACCCTACAGACCCTGTGTTCCTAATAATTTACCAGTATTCTATCAGGTAATTTCTAATAGTATGAATCAATGATACCCACTGGAGGTGAAATCCAAAATTCCAGCGTCCGGATGTTGTGCTCATGTTTTGGTCGCCTTAGCATTTGCTATTTTGCAGATAAAATAGCGCAACCAATAAGGCGCTGCTGTCAGTCCCGCCTTGTGCGTCGTCTCTTGAATATAGCGACCCACCAGGCCAGGGACAATCAGTTCAAAGGGGGGGCAGGCTTAAGATAAGAGGACGGCCATAGTTTTTGGGCCGGGGCCAGGCCGCCTATCATGTATGCGACGATGCCTTGAGGGTTTTCTCAGGGAAGGTAGTCGGCCATCGCGCGGGTCAGTCGAGGAACCGCCGACGGGTCTTTTTATGATGCTCTGTATTGTTGGTTGTGCCAATCCAGCCACTTGATAGCTTGCTGGGCATGAAAATCGGCCATTTTTGCTAAGTTCTTTAAGAAAAATCATCAGTTAAAAACGATGCAGGATAAAGCCGAAGCCTCCATCGATGCATCGGATACGATTGGCAACCAGAACCTTCCAATCCGGCATTGTTTATCCGGATCTGTATAAGATATTGTTTGTCTGCTTAGAATTTCGAATTATAGGGCTATATTATTTATTGACATTTTCCTCTGCGATCCAATCTGGCCACAGAATATGTCCATAAAGCGGCCCCTAGTTTCCATTCAGGTTTCTTTTTGACAGCGTTGTCGCACTCCTTCCATTTCAGATTGTTTCCTGCTTATTTATACTGATAGAAACCCTAAAATAAGCTGTCTACAGATATATTAGCGTAGCGCTGGCTTTTTTGGGTTTCTACTAAGATTGACAATCTCGTAAAAGGTCAAACATTAATAATGTCGGTATGCTATCAAATTATCGAGCTCCAATCTTTATGCAAACTGTTTAAGAAGAGTCAAAGGATCACAGGCAGATCGGCAGAAAGAAGAGCGGGCTATTAGCGCTTTTGGAGAAGTTAAATCGAAAATCCAGATATTAGCTACTTCTGTCATATGGACGTCTCACAGAAAAGATTGTTAAGCGTCGCTTAGACGTTTACCCGAAATGACACCGGAAATTGACCCCCAGTGACAACCGGCTCCAGGTCAGGAAAATCAAAACTGGACGCATATCGGATCGATGAGTATCAATTTAGTCCAACGGATCAGCCTAATGATAATACATAGCTACCCGACCCGTTTATGCCAATTATGACACGCTCCATATTTCATCGCGTATCCCAATGAAAATCACCGTGTGCCGCAGATTCGGTTACCCTAATATAATGGTGAGACGGTGAGGACGAAAGAGGGGAAGGTTCATTTTGAAAATAGGACTGTGATTTGAGGATAACAAGAATTTTTACATTAACTGGAGCATTTTTTTGGCAGGATAGATGTTTAGCCAATGTTAACGATCGTTCTATAAATTTATACAAAATTTTTTGATAAAAAATATATAGCTATATATAAATATTTGTTATTATGTTTAATTACAGTCTGTTATAAAATTTAAAAAATTAATCAATTTTTTATTGACAACTTAACGATCGTTTAGTAAGTATTTTG
The DNA here is from genome assembly GCA_024277475.1 of Deltaproteobacteria bacterium. The sequence continues at coordinate 5,372 of JAJRVC010000115.1, read as the reverse complement.
TATCTTTTGATTTTTCCCGAAAATAAGGACGCCATAAGCCGATGACAGCCCCAAAAAAAAATGCCACGCATAACCGGCGCCAGGAAATTATTTCAGCGGCGATCGATCTGTTTTACGAGTATGGATATCAAAAGGCATCGGTGCGGGACATTTGTCGAAAAGTAGGTCTTACCCAGGCTGCCATCTATTATCACTTCCATAATAAAGAAGAGATTCTCTACACGATCATCGAACAATTTTCGAACCAACTCTATTTCACTTTAAAGTCATGTTTAACCGGTCATAAAGATCCGGTTGATGAACTGCGCGAGGCCATCTCCAGGCACATTCTTTCCATCAAAACAGATCGCAAGGGGGCCAAAATTATCATAGAAGATAAGCGTTTTTTAAGTGGCGTCCTGCATAAGATGGTCAAGGATAAAGAGAAAAACGTGTTTTATTTGTACAAAGATTGTCTTGTCGCACTGCAAAAGTCGGGAAAATTGGCTGATTGCGATCTGACAGTGGCCACTTTTGGAATCATCGGCATGATCAACTGGCTCTATCACTGGTACCATCCTGACAAAAGCCTTTCACTTGAGCAGATAGCCGACCAAATCATAAATATTTTATTTGGCGGTCTTTTACCCCAGGTAACTTAGCACAGGACTTCAATGTTTTTTTTAACCCGAAAAATTAATAAAGGAGGAAGGCCATGAAAAAACGTACAATTATCATTTTTATTGGGGTCTTGGCCATGTCAATGTGGTCTCTGACGGTCATTGCTTCCGAACCGATTCGCATCGGTTCTCCGCTGTTGCTTAGTGGCAGAGGTGCTTTTGTCGGAGGGGCTGAAAAAAATACCCTCGAAATGTTAGCTGCGGAATTGAATGCTGCGGGAGGCATCAACGGCAGATCCGTTGAATTTGTTTTTTATGATACCGAGGGCAAACCAGATGTGGCTGTTCGGATGGTCACGCGGCTGATCAGAAAAGATAAAGTGGATGCCATCATCGGCATATCGACCAGTTGGACGGCTATGCCGGCAATTCCGATTGTCGAAAAATATCGGGTCCCGACCATCATGCTCGGCTCGGCCAGCAGCATTGTGAATCCTGTTAAAAAATGGGTTTTCAAAACCCCTGTTGACGACACCATCGTGGTGGGCAAAATTCTCAGCGATATGCGTGCAAAGGGTATCCAACAGATTGCGGTCATGTCAAGCCAGGATGGTTTTGGTGACGGCGGTCGTCAGCAGCTTGTAGACCAGGCGGCTGGTTATGGAATCAAAATCGTTTTTGATGACAAATACACGATGGAAGACACCGACCTGACGCCCATGCTGAACAAAATAAAAAAAACCAATGCCCAGGCAGTGGTCAATTGGTCTTCGAGTCGGGCACCGGTCATCGTAACCATGAACTACCGGCAGGTTGGCTTGGATCTTCCCCTTTACCAGGCCCATTCCACCCTGTCCAAAGCCTATTTGGAAGCATCCGGGGAAAACGCTGAAGGAGTAAAAACGGCAGCTTTCAAGTTTTACGGTGCTGCAGATTTGCCGAACTCCGATCCCCAAAAGAAAGTCATCTTGGATTACCAGAAGGCTTACAAAGATAAATTCGGCAAAGATGCCAATCAGTTTGGCGCCTGTGCCTACGATGCCTTTAATTTAATGATGGCGGCCATTAAAATAGCCGGTACCGACAAAGAAAAATTGCGGGACGTCATTGAAAAGACCCGTGGTTACGTCGGAATCAACGGCGTTTTCAATTACGCGCCGGACAACCACGGCGGCCTGTCCGCCGAAAATATGGTACTCTATCAGGTCATCGGACAAGAATGGAAAATTATTAAATAGATTGCGGTTTTCGATTCATTTCAGGGGGAAACCTTGCGATCATCCCGACCGGTTGCATGGGTTTTCCCCAGCCTGGGAAAGGAAAAATTCCGATGGTCACCGATGTTATTCAGGCAATATTCGCAGCCCTGCCCGTCGGTTGCATGTATGCGCTGGTCGCCCTGGGTGTTGCCCTCATTTACAACACCACTAACATCATCAATTTCGCCCAGGGCGAATTCGTTATGCTGGGCGGGATGATCATGGTTACTCTCTACGGAGAGATGCAACTGCCCCTTTACCTGGCTATTCCATTAACCACCGGCATTACCGCTGTCATCGGCATGGCCTTGATGAAGGTGTCATATCGACCCGGCAAGAAGTCTTCCCTCATTATTGTTTTGATTATCACCATCGGTGCTTCATTAATGATATCCGGAACGGCCATGCATGTCTGGGATGCCGATATCCATCGCTTCCCACCCTTTTCCGGTGACACTCCCCTGAAATTTTTTGGTGCTGCCATCGCGCCTCAATCGATATGGGTGATCGGCCTTACGGTGCTGGTGGTTTTTATTCTGGTACTGTATTTTCAGTTTACGATTACCGGCAAGGCCATGAAGGCCTGTGCTCTGGACCGAACGGCTGCCGGACTGATGGGTATCCGCGTCCAGCGAATGGTCATGCTGTCATTTGCCATGAGCGCCGTGCTGGGCGCCGTTGCGGGCATTATCATAACCCCATTGACGATGATTAGTTACAGCGGCGGGATGCTTTTGGCGATTAAAGGCTTTTCAGCCGCCATGCTCGGGGGGATGGGCAGTTTTGTCGGTGCGGTTATCGGGGGTTTTGTATTTTCATTTCTGGAGTCTTTCGCGGCGACTTTTCTTTCCAGCAGCCTAAAGGAACTGGTAACCTTCATTGTCATTATCAATGTTTTGTTGTTTATGCCCCGCGGGATAATGGGTCCTCGGATAAAAGAGGGGCTGAAAGAAGAGGAGGTACTGGGGGACTGATGGATGGAGAATCGAAAAGAATCAGCGAATATGTGGCTGAAACCTGTTTTGAAGATATGACTCCTGAAGCCATCGCGTCGGCCAAGAGAAGCACACTGGACACCTTGGGAGCAATGCTGGCCGGATCAACGGCTCCTGGCATTGACACGGTCGTCAGCATGTCCCGGTCATGGGGAGGAGCCAGGGAAGCTCATGTGGTCGGTTTCGGCCATCAACTTCCCGCACCGCTGGCGGCCTGGTGCAACGGGACCATGGCCCGTGCTCTGGAGATTGATGATTGCGTGGATTTTCTTCCCGTTCACCCTTCGGCTTCGACGGTACCGGCCTTACTGACCCTGGGCGAACTGAAGGGTGGATTGACCGGCCGAAAATTTTTGACGGCCCTGGCCGTCGGACAGGATTTGATTATACGCATGGGATTGGCCGTTAGACAAAACGCCATGCAAAGCGGACGAAACAATTTGTTTAAAATCTTCGGACCTACCGCCGCTCTGGCCAAGGCCATGGGATTCGGACCACAAGAAGTCCGCAATGCGCTCGGTCTTTCTTTCTCATTTGCCGTGGGAGACGGACAATGTGCCCTGGACGGGGCGTTATCTTTACGACTGCAGCAGGGCATCGTGGCCCAGGGCGCCCTGCTTTCGGTACTTTTGACATCGCAAGGTTTCACCGGCGCGCAAGACTTTCTGCTGGGAAAATACGGGTACCTGAAAGCCTTTGAGCCGGATCCCCGCCTGGAATACCTGAGCCGGGAGCTCGGCCGGAAATGGTACGGCGAACAGATCACGATCAAGCCTTTTTCAGCCTGTCGTGCCACCCATGCGTCTATCGATCTTTCTCTCCGGCTGCGCAATCAGGTCAAACTGGATCCTGAACGAATCCGGCGTATTACCGTTCGAACCTGCCCTGAAGTATTCCAACTGGTGGGCGAGCCGCGCGCGCAGAAAATAAAACCGGAATCAGTCACTGCGGCCCAGTTCTCTATTCAGTACACAGTTGCCGCCGCCCTCATTCGGGGCGATGTTTTTTTAGAAGAACTTGAACCGGAATTTTTGCATAACAACCAACTTCTGGATCTTGCCCGGCGAGTTTATGTTGAGCCGGACCCTTTATTGCGAACTGATTTTGTCCTGGGCAAGACACAGATTGAAATTGAGCTGGAAGGTCATCCCGCCTTAAGACAGACCATCGAACTGCCTTTGGGAAACCCGGCTCGTCCAATGGACTATGAGGCGTGTGCCGAAAAATTCATCAAATGTGCCGCATATTCCGTGAAACCCATCGAAACGGCGCGGCTGCAGGAGGCAATCGCCATGGTGGCCGATATGGAAAATTTCCAGGATGTGACCCCGCTCATGGGGTTTTTATACTGATGGTGTGATGATGGCGAATGCAATTAAAAAACCCAATATATGGGCATGGTGGTTTGTGGCAGCGGGAGTGCTGCTGCTGCCGCTTTTGCTCGGTGATGGTTATTACCTCAATGTGATGAATTTTATCGCTCTTTATTCCATCGTCGCCATGGGGCTTTGCCTGCTGACCGGATATGCCGGCCAGTTGTCCATTTCGCATTCCGCCTTTTTTGCCATCGGAGCCTATAGTTCGGCCATTTTTTCTCTGCGCTACAATTTCCATCCTCTGATATCCATCCCTTTGAGCCAGGGAATTTCGTTTTTGGCCGCCTGGGGCATCGGGACCGTGGTGCTGCGATTGAAAGGACACTATTTGGCGATTGCCACGTTGAGCTTTACGATCATCGTCGGCGTATTGATCAGTGAAATGGCCTGGCTGACCGGAGGGCTTCAGGGATTGTCTTCCATCCCTTCGATATCTTTCGGCAATTTTTTGATTGATTCGGACCTACGCTTTTATTTTGTGGTCTGGCCGGTGACCCTGCTCCTGCTTTTATTCGCCTTAAACCTGGTGGACTCCCGGGTAGGCCGGATATTCATAGCGACCAAGGAAAGCGAGGATATCACCCGATTGTTCGGTGCGGACGTAAAAAAATATAAAGTAAAAGTGTTTATCCTGTCTTCAGTTTTTGCTTCACTGGCGGGCAGCTTATATGCCCATTTTGTTACCTTCATATCCCCGGCGACAGGATCGATTATGTTCGCCATCGATATCATCATGGTTTTAGCCTTCGGCGGGTTTACCATTCTATGGGGTGCAATGATCGGCGCGGCCTCACTGACATTCTTAAATGAATACCTGACCATATTCGCCGATTATAAAAGAGCAATATACGGACTTTCGCTGATTGTTATCATGCTTTTTTTCCCAAATGGCCTGCTTCAGGGACTTAAAGATTCCGCCGGCTTTTTATTGAAACTGAGAAGGAGGGAAGCGGTTAAATAATGCTTCATCTCAATGCGGTAACCAAAAAATTTAGCGGTTTAATTGCCCTGTCGGAAGTAAGCTTCCGCGTGAAAGCAGGTACGATCAAAGGCATTATAGGTCCCAACGGCGCGGGCAAAACCACGCTTTTCAATATCATCACCGGTGTCTTCCCGGCCAGCAGTGGAACCATCTCCTTTTTG
>JAJRVC010000114.1 GCA_024277475.1 Deltaproteobacteria bacterium | reverse complement strand
TCATAAGTGTGGCCGATCTCTGGTGCGAAGCTGTAAATGAAACTGCCGTTAGTTGTGACCTTGGCTTTTTGCCAGCTCTTTTTACCATCGAGACTGACCTGGACTGCACCAATTTTGTTTTTTCCGGCCGACCCCTTGCCACGGATATGGATTTGACCTCGTACCAAACTCTCGCGGTATAAGGTGACTTTGTCGCCCAGTTCGTCATAGGACAGATCATTCATGTAAATGTAACGGGTACTGACACCGGCATCTGATTTGCCAAAAATCCACCACTTGGCCTGTGCATTGAATGCAGGCGCCATGAGCAGCAGAATGAACAGCAACATTTTATACATGGATATTTTTGAATTTTTTGAAGACTGATTCATAAGACGGTTCTCCTCTTTGCCTAGAAGCGAATGCTGAAACCGGCGGTCATGCGGTTCTCGGTGAAGTTTCTGCTGTTTGTCGTGTAGCTGTAATCATTGACCAACCCGCGTAAATAGAAGGTGCTGTTTTTTAATCCGGCAAACAGTCTGGGACGATAATAGACATTCAGACTGGAAAAGAGCTTTTCCGCATTGTCGGTGGAGTCTTTGTGCAGTTTATGCTGACCAATCTTGAATTGCGTGGTGATCTTCTTGCTGGGGATATCACAGCCCAGCCCCAATGAATATTCATAGGTCGCATCGGTTTCATCGGTCAGCTCATTGTCCGACTGCCAGGTTCCCAGGTTGATGGAGGGTTTCCAGATATAAATACCTCTTGTCATGCGGGTACTTATAGAGGTATTGGCAATAAACTCGTTATTCTCACGCACTCCATCCGTTTTGTAGAAGGTTACGCCCAGATTGGTTGTACTATCAAAAATGCCGAAGCGGTCCCGATAGTTGACGCTGACGTAATGGTTTTTTGTGCTAACTGTGGAACTGTAACTACGATCATATTTGTAACTCAACGAGCCGTTAGCGTAGCGTCTTTGAAACATACGCTGTAGTGAAAGCTTGATCTCCGGCTTGTAGTGCTGAGTCCGAACCGCAAGCTGACCTTTTAGATCATCACGATACCAGAGAAATGCCGAGGTTACCGTAAATCTCCTGGTGTATTTGTAGCGCCAGCTAGCCTTGACTTTCTCCCGATCTGCGGTGGCCGATCCGGCAATTGAAAGAAAATCGGGAGAAACCCGTTCATATTCAAGAACCACCCGGCTGGGATTTTGGTCGCCAATCGCTTCGATCCGGTAGGCCTGACCACTATGTTTCACCATCCCCTCTGTTAAGCTGTCTTCATCGATACGCGAAAAAGAACTCTCTGCAACAATCGTCAAGCCTGCCAGGGGCTGGTACTCCAGATCAAAAGAAAGAGTATCGCCGTCGTACAAAGATGAACCGAAGTTTCGTTGGTTGTCGTCTATTCGCACGAGTGAGGCGGCCAGCCATAAATCAGATCTCAGGTCCTGCCGGATTCGCGCCCCGTAGAGTTTTCTCTCTGTTGCATCTGTTCCCCAGAAGTTATCCCAGCGTGAGTAGGCGATCCCACCCAGAAGCGTCACTTCCGGCATTCTGTTCGCGGTGTTGAGATAGTGGTACGACACCCCCTTGATCGACGTATTCAGCGCATATTTTGAAAAGGATTCGTAGGTGTCGCCCGCACTCAAGGTATGGAAGCGGTTCGAAATACGTCCCTTCAGAGTGGTAAGAGAAAACTTTTCGGTGTCACGTCGTGCGTCATTGGTGGCTTTGAACCCAAGATTGAGGGAATAGTCATAATGTGCGATTTTTCCCCGGTCCCTGATTCCCAGGGTGCTGTAATGGCGAATTCCTTCAGTGAGAGATGAGCTTGATTGGCCCGGGCCGCTAAGGTCGGTAACGATAACCTTGGTGTCGTTCCAGATGTTTAATTTTTTAGCATAGCCGGGGGTGGGCAGAAGAGTGCAAAGCAGAAACATGACCGAAAACAGTCGCATCGAACTTTTCGGTGAAAAGGACATGAGCCAATCTCCATTCAGGTTGGGGCAAAACTTCACTTACAGGCTAGGTTTGAGCGGGTGAAAAAAAGCAATACATTGCAAAAATGTGTTCGTGCAGGATAGTCCTTGTCCTGCTACCCTGAATCGAGTCATTGATGACATGTGGCCCTTGAGCTGATTTTGCCAGGGGCCTTCTGGAATAACCGGAATTCAGGGTGACAGGACACCCCCCTTCGCAGGACCTTCGATTTGATCAGGATTAATCTCCAGAGCAAGGAGACAATCGACCTTTATCGAAAAGCAACACCGCCAAAGATGTTTGCAGCAAGGGATCTCAAGTGGAATGCAGCTTAACAGAGGTTATCAGGGATGAAATCACCCATATGGGTGTTTTTTGATGGAAGAAACAGGTGAAAATGGGTAAGAACTCAGTAAGGGCGAGGCAGGATTTTTTTCATAACAAGATTGAACCCCGAAGGATCTTCCATTTGCAAAAAGTGTCCGGCACCATGCACCAGTGTTTCCGTCACGAAGGGCTGGCAGCGGATGCGGGCTGACGCTGGGATCAGATCGCCATTAATCGCATGGATTGGAATCTTCAGTTCCGCAAAAGCGCGCTGTGGACTCCAGGAAAGAAGGTCATGCCATACCGGCAATGCCCAGGACGGATCGGCAGTCGCCATTTCACGAATCAGCTGTTGTTTGAGC
>JAJRVC010000113.1 GCA_024277475.1 Deltaproteobacteria bacterium | reverse complement strand
TGAACTGGTCCTCAACAATGTCTCCGGGGTTGTGTTGCCGGTTGTCGGCGATTCCGCTCATACAACCAGAATCTGGCAGGAACACCTGGAGCGTTTGCTCTCCAGCACCCGCCTTCGGAAACAGATGGGTTCCGCAGCCCGGGCGGCCATGCTCGACAATGATTTTGCACTTTATACCGATGCTTTTGAAAATGTTATCGGTCAGATAGACAATGCCCTGAACCGATAATCAAACAACATCTTTTCGTTATTGTGAATTTTTATGCTGCCGGTCAGCGCCTCACCCCTCCTGCGGAGGAGGTTTATCATAAGGTAACTTTCCGTCAATTAATGCCACAATTGGTGACCCAAACAGAAAAATTTGAATTACGCAATTTCAATCATTTAAGTTGAAGTTACTTGGAAGTCGACCAGCCAATAGCCGTGAAAGGTTTTTAATAATTTGTTGCTGTTATTTTTTAATAAGGAATGCTATCCGCCAATGAACTCTTCAAGCCCTCTTATCCTTCATACAGAAGCCTCCACCGGTTGGGGGGGGCAGGAAATTCGCGTTCTTGAGGAACTGAGAGAAATGCAGAAACTCGGGTTTCAGGTTGCGCTTGTAACCCCTGGCCACGGAGAAATCTACCGGCGAGCCCTTGCGGAAAAAATTCCAGTCTACCACGTTCGTTTTGGCTCCAAGTTCCACCTGCCATCCTGGGGCACACTTTTTTCACTTATGGCCTCGCTCAAACCCGCCGTTGTCAATACACACTCCTCGGACGACAGTTGGCTCGGTGGCATGGTGGCAAAGTTGATGAGGGTCCCCCTGATTATCCGGACGAGGCATGTCAGTACTCCTGTTGGCTCGATTCTTAGCTACAAGCTTTTTCCTGACGTCATTCTTACCACCAGTCAAGCGATCAAAAAGGATTTCATTAACCACGGATTGAAGGGAGAGGATATCCATACTGTCTCAACCGGAATCAGGATTGATCGCTTCAGCTTTTCGGAAAGTGCCAGGCAGAAGGTGCGGAATCGATACCAAATCGAAGAAGAGGAGATTGTGGTTGGAAATGCCTGTGTTTTTCGGAGCTGGAAGGGGCTGGATTTTTTGGTCGACACCGCGGCAGCCTTGCCGCCAAGTTACAAATTTATGCTGGTCGGCGACGGCCCGACATATCGTCTGCTGAAAAAACAGGTCCAGGATCTGAATCTTGGCGATCGTGTCATTTTTACCGGCCATCAGGAAGCTGTTGAAGAGTATTTATCCGCGCTTGACCTCTTCTTTTTTACTTCATTTGCCTCTGAGGGCGTTTCACAATCATTTCTCCAGGCCATGGCAGTAGGGTTACCGATTGTATCCAGCAGCATACCATCTGCCGTTGAAACCCTAGCTGGATTTCATGATTATGCAATAGTGGATTATGGCGATATTTCTGCTGCCAGTCAGGCGATACTAGAGATGGACACATCACCACGCGATGATTCGGCACGCCTGCAGGAGAGAACTGCCCGGGTGAAAGCCCGATACAGCATTGAGACAATGCTGTATCTCTTGCTGGAGGTTTATCAGAAAAACGGCATTCCAAATCCGCAGGTCAATAACGCCTAGGAATAGTCGGAACCCTTCTGAATGCTTTTAACAAATCAGAGAAGTTTATCTCCCCTGGTCATTTGCCATGGGAAAAATTGAAAATCGCGTTCTTATCAGGCGGTTTGTGATAACGAGCGGCGCTGAACGGTATGCCTACGAGGTGACCTGGCGGCTAGCAGAAAACCATGATGTTCATGTGCTCTGTAACGAATGGGACCCACGCCTGATGTTCTGTATGACCGGGGCTTTCAGATTCATGAAGAGCATGGGCTGAAAGTGGATGCCATTTTTGCTGACAATGACACGGAATACAAGGGCCGTCCGATGAGCCATCTTTGCGAGATTTTTTTGGATTTCAACAACATCGAACACCGTAAGACGAAGGTCGGCAATCCACGTGTCAACGGTTTTGTCGTGCGCTTCAACCTGACGATACTGGACGAGTTCTTCCGTAAGGTGTTCAGGGTAAATTTTACGAGTCACTGGATACGCTCCAAGTCGACTTGGATGCTTGGTTGTAACTATAACTATGAACGCCCTTGCCGGGGTTACCGGGACATGGTAAGACGCCTGATCGAGACCGTTTAGTTCGTCATAGAAACACACGTCCTTTGGGCGTGGTCAGAGTCTGAAGGCTTTGCCGTAAGACTGCTCACTGGGCTACCCCTAATCTTGAGTTGTTCCCGCAACATCAAGAAAGGAGAAGCAAGTGAGCAGGTTTCACAAATTATCACATGTAATATGGCATTGCCAATACCATGTAATTTGGGTGCCTAAATATCGGTATAGGATTCTGCAAGGCCCCGTTGGGCAAGAAGTTTATAAATGCATCCAGGTGTTTTCTGGCTATAAGAGTTGTGAGGTTGTCGAGTTGAATGTGCAGATAGACCATGTGCATTTGATATGTATGGTTCCACCCAAGGTGTCGATTTCTGATCTGATGGGATCGTTTAAAGGCGAACAGCGATACGCGTTTTCAAACAATTTCCACATTTGAAAAAAAAGCCATATTGGGGCAATCATTTTTGGGCACCAGGTTATTGTGTTGATACGGTTGGGCTGGATGCTGAAATGGTTCGAAAACATGTTAAATACTAAGAAAAAAGAGAGCTTAAGCAGGAGCAATTGAGCCTGAAATTACAATAAACATAATTGCGGGAACGACTTTCAGCTTGCCTCCTCTGGGGGCAAGCATCAGCCCCCTAATGGGGGGCCAAATAAAAGCCACGTCCTTTGGGCGTGGATTCTTTACTGGTAGTCAGAAAAAATATGACATATAATTGTAAAATATGCCAAGCTGAATGTAAGGCTGCATTTAAAGAGAAGGTCCTTAATAAACACAACGTAGCTTATTAGTAACAGTTCACCGGGGTATATTGCAACAACAGGCGAAGCATGAACGCCACCGGCAATTAACCGGCGGCGAGTGATCAAGAAATAACAGGTTCCGGAAGGAGG
>JAJRVC010000112.1 GCA_024277475.1 Deltaproteobacteria bacterium | reverse complement strand
AGGAGAAACAATTTGTCAGCCACTTATTTCTTCATGGAGGGATCTCTCCATGACCACAATATCATGTAGCTTTTATGGTCTTGACACACAATTAGAAATTTGATAGGCGTTCATGGGTTCAACGATTACGTTAAAATATTCAATCATCATCATACCCATGCAGGAGAAGAAAATGGAGAAATATGCAGAACAAACCCAGCAGCAATTCGAAGGATGGGAAGAATTTTTTAACAAACCCGTCGATGAGAAACTGGAGACTTTTAAACACCAGGGCCGGATTCATGACGTTATTTATGCCCAACAGTTTGACCGAAATTTTTTGGATTACCTATGGAATCTATCCGATATGATTCGATTGCTTGCCAAGACCAAAGTGGGCCAGAGCATGCTCAGACACCTTTTGCCCCATAAACGGGCAATGCTCTATTTTGTTCAGCCGTCCACCCGGACCTTCTTGTCTTTCCAAAATGCCTGCCACATTCTGGGGCTGAGCATATCCGAGATCCGGGGAACATCGACCAGCTCTGAAGTTAAAGGCGAATCACCGGAGGATACCATACGAACATTTGCCAGTTACGTCGATTTGATAATTTCAAGACATCCGGAAGCCGGCTTTGCTGAAAAAACCGCCTGGGTGTTGAATCAAACCGAACATCCGGCGCCGGTTTTAAACGGCGGCTCGGGTCCCGATCAACATCCCACCCAGGCGTTGCTGGATATTTATACCCTGGAACGAGAGTTCCGAACCATCGGTGGGTTGGACGGGAAAAAAATTGCCATGGTGGGTGATTTGAAACGCGGCAGAACCGTGCGCTCTTTGAGCTATCTTATGAAAAATTACAGAGATGTGGAGTTGATCTATGTCGCGCCCGAAGTATTCAGGATGAAAGACGATATTAAAGAGTTTTTAAACAAACATGATATTCCCTTCCATGAAACCGATGATTTCGAGAGTATCATGCCTGAGGTGGATGCCATTTACATGACCAGGATTCAAAATGAGTATGCCGAGGGTCCCTCCAGTGAGGCCGAAACCTTTCCGGAATTTCATTTGAAAATGAAGCATCTATCCATGATCCAAACCCATTGTGCCATCCTGCATCCGCTTCCCCGGCGCTATGAGATTGAGATCGGCATCGATAAAGATCCCCGGGCGGCATACTGGAGGCAGGAGCGTTGCGGCATGTGGATTCGGACAGCCCTGATTGCCTATATTTTCGGGGTGGAAAAGGCGATTTTCGAAGAATTTTCCTGATTTTTTACTGGAGTATGACTGAATGCGGGTTGGTTTAAGGGACCCGTCAACAAAAGAGAGGGTAGGGCATATTTGCATTTTTTACGAGCGGCGCCCCTGGCCAAAAAAACGGCCGGTCTGATCGGGAAAGAATCAGGATAAAAATTATATTTTTGTAATAGAGGAGGTTAGTTATGGCGGAAGAGAAAAAAACGATTGTGAATTCGTGGAATGAATGGGACCCATTAAAGCATGTTATCGTTGGGGTTGCCGATGGCTGTATGATCTCGCCCCCGGAACCGGCGGTGGAGTGCAAAGTGCCGCTTGACAGTGACATGAAAGGCAAATGGGGGCCGCGACCGCAGGAAACGGTCGATAAGGCCAACGTTCAGCTTGACAATTTTGCCGATATCCTCCGAAAAAGAGGCATTCGGGTGGATCGGCCGACTCCGCTTGATTTCAGCCAACCGGTCAAAACGCCGGATTTTGAAACCCAGTCGATGTTCGGCTGCATGCCGCCCAGGGATGTCATTGCTACGGTTGGCAATGAAATGCTTGAAGCGACCATGTCTTATCGTTGCCGCTGGTTTGAATACCTGTGCTACCGTCCTCTGATTGAACAGTATTTCAAGGAAGATCCGAATATGAGATGGGAGGCGGCTCCCAAACCGCGTTTAACGGATCGCTCTTACAAGGAGGGTTATCTCAGCCGGGTCATGACCATTGAAGATCGCCTGAAATTAGCAGCTGCCAAAGATTTTGTAACCACCGAGGTCGAGCCCCTTTTTGATGCGGCTGAATTGGCGCGGATGGGCAAGGATGTCATTGTACAGCACGGATTTACCGCAAACCTGGCCGGCATCGACTGGTTGCGCCGGCATTTTCCGGATCTTCGGATTCATGGTATGAATTTTCCGGGCGATCCCTATCCGATCCATATCGATTGCACCTTTGTGCCTCTACGTCCGGGATTGATGCTTAACAACCCGATCAGAAAAGCTCTGCCGGAGCACAGGAGGCTGTTTGAAAACAATGGCTGGGAAATTATCGAAGCCGCCCAGCCGGCTCATGAGAACCCGCCGCCGTTGTGTTACTCCAGCGTCTGGCTGTCCATGAATGTTCTGGTACTGGATCCCAAAACGGTGTGTGTGGAGGCCGGCGAAGTGCACCAGATGGAGCAGCTTGACAAGCTGGGGTTCGAAGTCATCCCGGTACCGTTTAGAGATGCTTATCCCTTCGGCGGCGGATTGCACTGCTCAACGACGGATGTTTATCGGGAAGGCAGTTGCGAGGACTACTTTCCGAAACAGATGGAAGGGTTTTAGCCCGATCTAAATTCAGCGCTTCTATCGGTAGACCTGCAAGGTTCAACCGGTTATTGGAGAACATATAGGGTGAGGTCGCATAGGTGGGCAGGTCCAGCCCTTTCAAGGTAGTACTATTTCTTTTTTCTTTTCGCTAGAATTTGGGCAGTTGAAACATGCGGAGTATTTTTACTACCTTTTCGTTTTGGTTGGGGTTTTTTCGGGCCCCGAGGGTGTTTTTGGAATCTGTACAATT
>JAJRVC010000111.1 GCA_024277475.1 Deltaproteobacteria bacterium | reverse complement strand
CTCAGCGCGGCGCTTGTGCCGGGCTTTCACAGCAATTTAATCATTATCGCACATTAAGCAAGCAAAAGTTCCGCTTTGAGGACGCGCCGGGTCTGCCGGCTCACTTTCGCGGCATTACCGATGCGGTGGCCGGCAATCCAGACAATATTCCCGCCGCTCAACAGCAAGGGGCATTTTTTGCGTTCTACCGCGGGGATCTTACGATTGATAAAATATTTTTTTATTTTTTGAGTACCGTTTACCCCCAGTGGGGAAAACCGGTCCCCCGGTCGAAGGTTACGGACGAGGAGTGGGAACCACAGCCGGTCCAGATCGAAAAAAGCGATGTGTGCTCCGGTTTCCCTAAAATCAGGTAAATCATCAGCATCCATTTCAAAAAGGGTTATTGAAACGCCGGCTTCCTTTATAAACAGGGTCCCGGTTGCGGATATCGTATACTGGTAGTCCGTTGGATCTGTCCTTAATATATTGCAATCATTATTGTTTTTAATATTTTTTCTTCTTGTGACAGTTAACTCGACGGGGTTTCTCTCCACCAGGACGCCATCGGGTAAATTCAGGCGGCCGGTAACCCGACCTTTTTCAACCAGGTGTAAAACAGCGTCTACATGCAAAAGGCTGATACGTTTCAAATCTTTCTTGACGCTTAAAATTGCCTTCCGGATAACACGCCTTTTGACCGCCCAGGCCAGTCGATTGAAATCGTCCAGGGCCAGACTGATCTTCCGGTCGGCCCTGGATGAAATACATTGTTTAAAAACAGGTTCCAGCGCCTCATCGAGCCATTGGTCTTCTGCCCGTATGATCTCCCCAAGCCGGTTGAGGGTTTCTATGATTTTCGGATTGTAACCGGTTTGCAGCTGCGGTATTAAATGATGACGAATTTTGTTGCGCCTGAACGCCGGGTCGGTGTTGGATGCGTCGGTAACATACGGTAATTTTTTTTCGGCAAGATAATCGATTATTTCTGATCGCCTCAGACGAATCAACGGACGGACGATTTTGTCCCCTCTAACCGGTGCGATGCCGGAAAGGCCCAGGGGTCCGCTTCCACGCAGCAGATTTATGAGCATCAGCTCAGCATTGTCATCACTGTGATGTCCCAGGGCAATTTTGTTAAACCCATATCTTGCGGCGACCGCGTCGTAGAAGTCATAGCGGACCTTTCGCCCGGCTTCTTCCAGTGAAAGGCGGCGGCTTCGTTGAAATGCAAGCACATCTTTTCTTTCCGCATAAACCGGCACACCGAGCTGCCGGGCCAGGGCGTTTACAAATTCAGCGTCACGATCGGAATCCGGGCCGCGCAGGCAGTGATTCAGGTGGGCGATTGCCGGTCGAAGGGAATACTCCTTTGTCAGGGTAAGCAAAACATGGGCAAGGGCAACAGAATCCGGGCCGCCGGAGACCGCCACCAGAACCGAATCTCCCCGGCTGAACATCCGGTGGGCTGAGAGGGTCTCCCGGACGGTGTGCAGGATTTTTTTTTCGTTTTTTTCTTGCAAAAAGGTCATTATTGGGTATTCTAATCACTGGTTGTGCTAGGCGGGGAGCTAGCGGTGCCCTTTACCCGAAATCCGCTTAATGCGGGGCTGAATTCCCGCCCGAGAATCTTATACTGTAAATTCTTAAATCATTTCGACCGGACGCCACGCAACAGACGGTCATGAACCTCGTCAGATCCGGAAGGAAGCAGCGATAAGTGATGCAGTCCGTGTCGTGGATCGATCCCGGTCCGTACAATGTTTTTAGGTTTGCAAAAAGATTCGACGGTGGGTGCACAACCATCTCGTCCAGGCTACATTTTTTTCTTATAATACCCCGTTATTACCTCCTTGACAACGTTTCAATTCGTCTTATTTTTCAGTTCAATAACCAGCATTCAAAACCAATGGGAGAAGATGTCGCCGCATGTCGCAAAAAAAAACAATAAAAATTCAGACGGATTCTAAAAAAGTTGAAAACCGGGGAATCGAACCGGAAGCGACCACGCCTGATGAACAAATCATCGATGAGCCAATCATCAATAGCGAAGAGGATCCGGTAAAGGAGCTGGCAGCCAAACTCGAGGCCAAAGAGAAGGAAGCCGGCGAGACCTATGATCGTCTTTTAAGGGTATCGGCTGAATTTGATAACTACAAAAAGCGCTCTTCCCGTGAGATGGAGGAATTCAGGAAATTTGCCAACCAATCCCTGATAAAAGAAATGCTTTCCGTGGTTGATAATCTGGAACTGGCCATAAATTCCACCAACGGTCACAAGGCCATCGACAAAGACCTGCTGCAGGGGCTGGAAATGACACACCGGGAAATATTGAAAGTCTTTGAAAAATTTAATGTCAAAGCCATCGATGCCAAAGGCCGGCTGTTTGATCCGACGTTTCATGAAGCGGTCATGCAGGAAGAAACCAATGATTCTCCCAAAAATACGGTCATCAATGAACTGCAAAGAGGCTACATGATCCATGACAGATTGCTGCGACCTTCCATGGTGGTGGTTGCCAAACCAAAAGAAAACAACGATTGAGAAAAAACATAATAAAAGTTTAGCCACTAAGACACGAAAACACAAAGATTAACTTTTACAAACAGTTTTGCTTTGTGACTTTGTGCCTTGGTGGCCATTTTTCCGGTTCATCCGGGTTAAGGAGGGAAAAAATATGTCAAAGGTTATTGGAATCGATCTCGGTACCACGAACTCATGCGTAGCGGTTATGGAGGGAGGCGACGCAAAGGTGATCCCGAATCCGGAAGGGGGTCGCACAACGCCTTCAATTGTTGCCATAAACGAAAGTGGCGAGAGATTGGTAGGCCAGATTGCAAAACGGCAGGCAATCACAAACCCCGAGAACACGGTCTTCGGTGTCAAACGGCTAATTGGTCGAAAGTATGGCTCCAAACAGGTGCAGGATGATATTAAGATCCTTCCCTACAAAATTGAACAGGCCGGCAACGGCGATGTCAGAATCAATTTGAAAGGAAAAAAGCTCAGTACGGCGGAAATATCCTCATATATCCTGGCCAACATCAAAAACACGGCCGAGCAGTACTTGGGCGAGAAAGTGACCGATGCCGTTATAACCGTACCGGCCTATTTTGACGACAGTCAGCGCCAGGCCACCAAAGATGCCGGTAAAATTGCAGGGCTGAATGTCTTGAGGATCATCAACGAACCCACGGCGGCTTCCCTGGCTTACGGTTTGGACAAAAAAAAGGAAGAAAAAATCGCTGTTTTCGATCTCGGGGGCGGCACCTTTGATATCTCCATACTTGAAATCGGCGAAGGCGTGTTTGAAGTCAAAGCTACCAATGGCGATACACATCTGGGCGGCGAAGATTTCGACCTGAAGCTGATCGATTATCTGGCCGATGAATTTAATAAAGACCAGGGTATTGATTTAAGAAGCGACAAGATGGCTCTGCAGCGTTTAAAAGAAGCCTCTGAAAAAGCCAAAATGGAGCTTTCCACTTCAATGGAAACCGATGTCAACCTCCCGTTTATTACCGCCGATGCCAGCGGCCCCAAACACCTGAATATCAAGATCACCCGGGCCAAACTCGAGTCCCTGGTGGGCTCGTTGCTCGACAAGCTGGAAAATCCCTGCCGAACCGCCCTTAAAGACGCCGGTTTGACGCCGGAGCAAATCGACGAAGTTGTTCTGGTAGGCGGCATGATCCGCATGCCGGCGGTTCAGGATCGGGTCAGAAAAATATTCGGCAAGGAACCCCATAAGGGTGTCAACCCTGATGAAGTCGTTGCCCTCGGTGCTGCCATTCAAGGCGGTGTTCTAATGGGTGATGTCAAAGATGTTTTATTGCTGGATGTTACGCCCTTGTCCCTGGGAATTGAAACCCTAGGCGGTGTAATGACCCGGCTGATCGAAAAAAACACCACGATACCGACCAAAAAAAGCCAGACCTTTTCGACGGCGGCGGACAGCCAGCCGGCAGTATCCATTCATGTGCTCCAGGGAGAACGGGAAATGGCCGCCGGCAACAAAACCCTGGGACGATTTGAACTGGTTGGTATCCCGCCTGCTCCACGGGGGATCCCTCAAATTGAAGTTACCTTTGACATCGATGCCAACGGCATTGTGAACGTGTCGGCCAAAGATCAGGCCACCGGTAAAGAACAATCCATTCAGATTACCGCATCTTCCGGTTTATCACAGGAAGAGATCGATAACCTGGTTAAAGATGCTGAATTGCACGCCGACGAGGACAAGAAGAAAAAGGAGTTGGTGGAAGCACGCAATACGGCGGATGCGATGATCTACTCCACTGAAAAATCCATCAAGGATTTGGGAGACAAAGTCGACAGTGAAACGCAAAGCAAGGTCGCAGATGCCATAACCACCTTGAAAAAGGCCATGGAAACAGAAGATGTTGCCGAAATTAAGCGACTTAGCGAAGAATTAACAAATGCTTCCCATAAATTGGCGGAAGCCATGTATCAGCAGGCTTCAGCAGGCCAGCAGCAACCCGGGGCCGACGCCGGACCCGGACCAGCAGCGGATCAACCCGGCGGTGCAGCCCCCGAGGAAGATGTTGTTGATGCGGATTTTGAAGAGGTGAAAGAAGACGATAAAAAGTAGAATAAATTCCATTGTAGTTAAAAAAACCGCGCCGGTTCCCCACGGCGCGGTTTTTTTTAAATTTTTTTAATCTCTGTTTTATCGGATCTGTTGGTTTTGATGCCCACTTGACTGACTAACCATTGGCAAGTATCTTGTTTGCCTCAGCCGACTTTGGTAGTGCCTGTTCTGCCAGCGTATACCAACAGATTGGAAAAATATGCAAAAAAAAATTTATATCAAGTAGATAATTGTGATTCATAACTCAATGATTACACTGACTCAACACACTTTGCATGGCAGGCGGGTGTTCGGCGTTCATCCTTTCTTCCCTCCCCCATCGTCCCTCTTTCTCTCCAACTTTAGCTCACTTTCAGGTT
>JAJRVC010000110.1 GCA_024277475.1 Deltaproteobacteria bacterium | reverse complement strand
CGATTTTGCCATGTTGTTTACCCTTCGGGAAAGCCGGAGGACTCCAGATCCTGTGTTGTCAAGGATTCGAGGTAAACGACTACAACTTCACCCTTGACGCCTTGGCTCTGAAGCCCTCCGGCTTTTGCAACGTTAAGGTAATGTCGGCCATATTTTATAACGACCTGCTAGGTGCAAAATTCATATCAAGCTGATTGTGTGAAAGCAGAAAGGGGACTGTGATGAAATTCAATGCCAGTGCATGGGTAAGAGTTCCGGCAGAACGATTCCCAGACTACACGTGCATTGTATGCAAGGGACGTACATTTACCTATCGTGAAATAAATGAACGCGCCAACAGGCTGGCGTGGAGCCTTATAAACCGTGGATTTTCCAAAGGTACCAGGGTCGCCTGTTTACAATACAATTCCAATCAAAGTTTCGAGCTTTTCCTTGGGTTGTGGAAGGCCGGCATAATAATGGTTCCGCTTAACACCCGCGACTCTGTCATCCAAAATATTGATATCTTAAGAGATTGTGAAGCAACTGTTTTAATATTTGGATCTGAGTTCATAGATCAGATAGAACAGATCCGGCAAGCTTTACCTGGTGTAAAAGAATTCATCTGCCATGGCGACCCTATGGGCAAGGTAGTCGATTACGAATCGGCCCTTACTGATTCCGATCCATTTGAACCTGATTTCGATATCGATGAAAACGATATTTATAAAATTCATTACACTTCCGGAACCACCGGTAAGCCTCGTGGCGTGATGATGACTTACCGAAACAGGAAAGAACAAATCGCCAATGTATTCATGAATGCGGACATGTTAATAAGCAAAGACGATGTCTTTTTACATGTGGCCCCTCTAACTCATGCCGCAGGTTACTATTCTACGCCCTTTTATCTAAAAGGCGCCAAGCATGTCATTCTAGACAAATTTGACCCAACCGTTCTGCTCGAAACCATAGAAAAAGAAAAGGTTACATGCACCCTATTGGTTCCTACGATGATAGTCATGCTACTGGAGCATAAAAACATCCATAATTATGACCTGAAAAGTTTGAAACGTATCTTTTACGGTACCGCTCCGATGCCGACTTCAAAGTTGAAAGAAGCAGTGTCTGTTTTTGGCAACATCTTCCGTCAGAATTACGGCCTGACTGAAGCTGTTCAACCGCTTACCCATTTGGCCCCTGAAGAACACATTATAGATAGCGATGAAGACATGGCCAAACGTCTGAGCTCAGCCGGAACAAGGGCCATAGGAGTAGAGGTAAGAATCGTGGCTGAAAATGACCAGGATGTGCCGACTGGTCGGATCGGTGAGATTATTTTAAGAAGCCCTCACATATCCCCGGGTTATTTAAACCTGCCCGGAGTCACTGAGAAGACATACAAAGGCGGTTGGCTTCACACAGGCGACTTAGGATACAGGGATCGAGGCGGATATTACTATATCGTTGATAGAAAGAAGGACATGATTATTAGCGGGGGGTTCAATATTTACTCAAGAGAAGTCGAAATTTTCATTGACAGCCACCCTTCCGTGCTTGAATCAGCGGTTATTGGAGCTCCGGATGAAAAGTGGGGTGAAATTGTAAAGGCATTTGTAGTCCTAAAGAAAGATAAGGACAAGCCTACAGATCTGGAACTACAGGACTTTTGCATAAAAAAAGGGCTCACAAAATACAAGGTGCCTAAACTGATACGGTTTATCGGGAGCTTACCAAAAAACGAAAACCGCAAAATCATAAAAATGGATCTGGAAAATCTTGAATGATTTTAGCTGCAACTAATTTGGTAAGATTATCACTGGCTGAGGCTCTCTCTCCCGATATTCCGATAAAGACAGCAAAAGTGAGAGGAAAGGAGGTGGGTAACCATGGACGAATAAAGGTTGTATATGCCTTTGATGAAAAAGATAAAAATTATTGAGAGTGCGGGTCGGAATTAATCTTTGCCTTCGATATCCAAGGCAACCGGTCATACTTATACTTTCAGGTTGAAAGCGAAGACAAACAATAAGCAAAGGAGGGTTTATAATGAAAGGCAAATATTTGGGAATAATATTTTTAGTCGTCACACTGGCTTCCTTTACCGTAATGCCTTTTGCTTTTGCAGGTTCTGAAGTTAGCGCTGTGCTAAGGGCCGGAGGAGGGGCAGTTGGCGGTGCAGGCTTTGTGATGCTAACCGGCATGAGCAAAATTGTCGGGGATGCTAACCCAAGAATCAGCACGACAGTTGTGCCCGGGGGTTGGGTAGGTAATATCACCCGGGTCAATACAGGTGAATTGGATCTTGCCAGCACAGCCAATACGCTTTGTGGATTAGCAGAAAAGGGCCTCCCGCCACTGAATAAGCCCCTACCCAAGGTAAGATCACTTTTCAGTGTTCAGGATACGATGTATTACTTTATGTATGCGCGTAAAGACTTCCCGGCGAACTCGGTTGAGGAATTAATTGAAAAAAAAATGCCCGCTAGAATTTGCACTCTATCGCCAGGCTCAGTCACTGAATTGCAGTTTAGAAACGCCCTGGCTTCAAAAAATGTGTCATGGGATGACATAAAAAAATGGGGCGGAAAGGTCAACTTCGTCAAATGGGGCGATGCCGTTTCGTTGATCAAGGATGGTCATGCAGACATTATCTGCGCCGCAGCTCTGGGTAAAGCCGGTTGGGCCATGGAACTTGCCACAGTCAGGGATATGAAAGTTTTGACGTGGAGCAAGGGTCTTCTGGACGCCATTAATAAAAAAACCGGAACCAGAACTGAGACTATGCCGGCCGGGTTGTATAAAGGAATTGATTATACTGTGGATTGCCCCGCCAGTAGTGGAGAGATTATAATAAATTCTGACGTTCCGGATAAGGTGGCATATGCCATAGTAAAAGCTATGGCGCAGGGAGCCGAGGAGTATCGGAACCATCATGCAGCCTTCAAAGGCTTTACTGCTGAGGGGATGGCACACGGTATCTTTTTGCCTTTGCACCCGGGTGCCGCCAAGTACTACAAGGAGCAGGGCTATCTAAAGTAATTGTAACCATTCAATCTGACCGGATATCTCCTATCCGGCCAGATTGAATCAGGCACTGCGGAGGCATCAAGCGATGGAAGGAAATAATTTTCCAAAACCGACATCCCTTATCAACGTGATAAAATTATGTGCTGCCATCATTGCGATAAGTATATCGGTCTTTCATCTCTACACCGGAGCTTTTGGTATAATTGAAGCCTACGGTATGCGTACTATCCACTTAATGACACTTTTGACGCTGGCTTTTCTTTACTGGCCGGCCTCAAAAAAATGGTCCGTCGAGAAGTCCGCTAAGATTGATATTCCGCTGGCCCTCATTTGCCTGACCATAGACATATATTTGATGGTTAACCACTATCGTTTTACTACAAGGGAGTGGTATACCGGCCCCATGAATATATTTGATATTTCCTTTGGCTGGATAACCATGGCTTTGGTCCTTGAGGCAACTCGGCGTGTCACGGGCTTAGCCTTGCCGATTGTAGCGCTGTGTTTTATCGCATACACGCTTTTCGGACAATTTTTTCCTTATCCGTTTACCATTCGATCACCAAACCTGCGTATTTTTATTGATCATATGTTCATGACACCCCATGCAATTTTCGGCGTGCCCGTGGGAGTATCCGCAACATTTGTGTTTCTTTTTATCATGTTTGCCGCGCTGTTGGATCAGACCGGAGCCGGTAAGTTCATCATTAATTTTAGCCTTTCCATTGTCGGTTGGGCTACCGGCGGTCCGGCAAAGGTAGCTGTTGTTGCAAGCGGCCTGTTCGGCACCATTTCAGGCCATTCCGTAGCCAATGTATACGGAACCGGTACCTTTACGATCCCCCTCATGAAAAAAATGGGGTATACGCCGGAATATTCCGGCGCGGTAGAAGCGGCAGCTTCGGCCGGGGGACAGATCATGCCTCCGATCATGGGCGCGGCTGCCTTTATCATGGCTGAAATCATCGGGGTTTCCTACCTGTCAATTTGCAAGGCAGCGCTCCTGCCGGCCCTGTTATATTTCACAGCAGTATTTGCATCTACGCATATTGAGGCCCTGAAAATGGGCTTGAAGAGTATTCCACGGTCAGAGCTACCTCCGCTGAAAGATACAATTATTGGTGGGTTTCATTTTATTATTCCCATATTCTTGCTAATTTTTGTGCTCATCAGGGGATATACGCCTTTCAGGGCCGCATTTGTAGCTATCATTGCTTTAATGATTGTCGCGATGGCCCGTAAATCCAGCCGGCTCAATCTAAGAGAATTCTTAAATGCATTGATAAAAGGGGCTAAGAATGCTGTTGTCATCGCATCCTGTTGCGCCTGTGCCGGGATTGTTGTGGGATGTCTTGATATTACGGGTTTAGGTATAAAATTTGTTGATATTATTTTAAATCTTTCCCAAGGTATTTTCCCCTTATTGCTGTTTCTTGTCATGTTTGCCTGCTTGATTCTCGGCATGGGCGTTCCCACCGCTCCTGCTTACATTATCGTTGCCATGATAGCCGCCCCTTCTCTTATCAAGGTAGGGTTGAATCCGATTGCGGCTCATATGTTTGTATTTTATTCATGCCTTCTTTCAGCGATTACGCCTCCCGTCGCTCTGGCAGCATTCGCCGGGGCGGCTATTGCTGAGGCGAATGTTATGAAAACAGGAATTAACGCCGCTAAACTCGGATTTGTGAAGTATATCATTCCTTTCGTTTTTGTTTACAATTCCGCTCTTTTGATGGAAGGAAATATGGTTTTTATAATTTTCAGTTTTGCAACTGCTTTTGTCGGGACCATATCACTATCTGCCGCCATGGAAGGATTCTTGTTAACTCATTTATCCCCACTAAACAGGATTACCATGTTGGCAGGAAGCGTCTTATTATTAATTTCCAATATTCCAACGGACATTGCAGGTGTAATTCTCCTCTTAATCAGTACAGCATCAAATTACCGATCCAGTAAAACGATTCAACAATCTGAAGTGAGGCTCAAAATTTCCAATTAAGAGGAATAACATGGACAAGATATATTTTGTAAGTTCCGGGACTCCGACACCAACGATATCTCGATTTGGGACGTGTTATGTTTTACAACTCGGCGATGAATTTTTAATGTTTGATTGTGGTCCTGCCGCGACTCATAAACTGGTAAAAATGGGATTGTTCCCTACCCAGATCGATTATCTGTTTTTTAGCCACCACCACTTCGATCATAATGCCGATTATCCCTGTTTCCTGTTATGCCGCTGGGATCAAAGTGTCGGCAGGGAAAATACATTACAGGTTTGGGGGCCTCCTCCTACCGAGTGGATTACAGAACGCCTCATTGGACCGGAAGGTGCATTCAATCATGATTGGAGAGCACGGGTCGGTCATCCCGGCAGCCAAGAAATTTTTAAAAATCGCGGTGGTACCCTACCGAGACCCGAGCCTGAGGTTAGCGTTAACGATATCAATTACGGCACTGTGATCAAGAAAGATCGCTGGACCGTAACCGCTGCAAAAGCAAAACATATTGATCCCTGGATGCAGACTCTTGCTTATCGAGTGGAATTTATTGACGGCAGCATCGTCTTTGCCGGTGATACCGGCCCTTGTAAGTCGGTAAAAGATCTCGCCCAAAATGCCGACACGCTATTAATTCATTGCTGGGACCATCAGGCGTCTATGAAGAAAAATGAAGCAGGAATGATTACCGGGACTATTGAATCGGCTGAACTTGCTAAAGAAGCAGGCGTTAAAAAGCTTATCCTATCACATCAGGGTCCTAATCTTGACAAACCCGGCTCAAAAGAGAAAGGAATCATAGATATATCCAAAATTTT
This sequence comes from Deltaproteobacteria bacterium, assembly GCA_024277475.1. Next base: position 4,461 of record JAJRVC010000110.1, on the reverse strand, counting down.
TGATGGTGAAATCATTTTTGCCGAGGAATCTATGATGCTTGACTTAGAGCAAATTTAATAAAGATATCAAGGGATACAATCTCATTTTTGAGAAATACCATCTCCTATCATCTCACAAGCCTTCGACACATACGCTTTAAACCCCAAAAACACTTGACATGCAACAAAATACCCAATAAATTAGCAGATTCGGCCAGCCCCCATTGGATAGGTGTGTTCAAAGCCTTATTTTAGTTTTAAGGCTTTTATAATTCCATTCGCACGAAAGGGCATATTTTGGACATCAACTTAAATGGATTGGTTGTAATCGTCGGAAACTACGGCAGCGGCAAGACGGAGGTTTCGATCAATCTGGCGGTGAATCGCAAGCGGGCCGGGTTAAACGTCGGCATTGCCGATCTTGATCTGGTAAATCCTTATTTCAGGACCCGCGAAGCTGCGGTTGTCTTGACCGATCTCGGCATTGAGGTAATTTTACCGCCGGAACAGTATCTGCGGGCGGACCTTCCGGTTCTAAGCCCCACCATCGCCGGTATGATTCGAAATTCCGGCGATCTTATGATCCTGGATGTCGGCGGAGACGACGCCGGGGCTACGGTTCTGTCCGCTCTGGCAGATGCTTTCAGCGGCAAACAGGTGCATATGCTGCAGGTTGTTAATCCATTGCGCCCCCAGACAAGCACTCTGTCGGGGTGCACAACAATGCGCCATGAAATTGAAGAAGCCGCCCAATTGACGATCACAGGACTTATCGGCAACGCTAATCTGATTGATGAAACCCGGGCTGAAGATATTTACAGCGGATATGAATTTGTTCAAACCGTGTCGCAAAAAAGTGGCCTGCCGCTGGAGTTTATTACCGTTTCACAGGAACTGCTGCCGAAAATCGATCTGGAACGATTTTCCTGCGCAGTCCTGCCCATTGCCCGCCAACTGGTTCCACCCTGGTTGAAGGTAAGTGAATTCGGGAAGTGAAAAGTATCTTAGTTGCAATATTTTTTTGGCTCAGGCTTGGCCGGGTTAGGGAATTATAATATTTAAGAGGAGTTTTTCCGTATGGCATATCAGCATTTTATCGACAAAGACCACTGCAAAGGTTGCGGGCTATGCGTTACCGTATGCCCCAAAAATGTTCTTGAAATTTCAGATACGATCAATACCAAGGGCTATTATCCGGCCTATCAGGCACGTCCGCAAGACTGTATTTTTTGTGCCATTTGCTGCACCATGTGTCCGGATGTTGCCATAACCATCAGTGAAATCGAAGAAAAAGCGGCAGCACAAAAGTAATCGGAGGATAACTATGAGTAAGGTATTGATGAAAGGCAATGAAGCAATTGGCGAGGCTGCCATTCGGGCCGGATGCCTCAATTACTTTGCCTATCCCATTACCCCGCAAACTGAAGTGGCTGAATATCTTGCCAAGCGCATGGCGGAGGTTGACGGTGTTTTTTTACAGGGCGAAAGTGAAGTGGCGGTATCCTATATGATTTTTGGCGCTTCGGCTTGCGGGGAGAGAGTTTTTACAACTTCCTCGAGCCCGGGAATCAGCCTGATGAGCGAGGGCATCAGCTATATTACCGCCGCCGAATGCCCGGCGGTGTTTGTCAATATTATGCGGGGAGGGCCCGGACTCGGCGGCATCCTCCCGTCCCAGGCGGATTACTTTCAAGCGACCAAAGGCGGCGGGCACGGCGATTACAGGCTGCTGGTTATGGCACCGGCCAGTGTTCAGGAAGCCGTTTAAATGGTCATGCAGGCCTTTGCCCTGGCCGATAAATACCGCAATCCGGTGATGATCCTGGGCGACGGATTAATCGGTCAGATGATGGAACCGGTGGAATTCCCGGATCACCTTAAAATTAAACCCACGAACAAAGACGATTGGGCCACCAATGGTATGGGTACCCGCAAAAGCAATACACGCAACCTGGTCAAGACCCTTTATCTGGACCCCGTGGAGCTCAACGCGCATAACCTGAAACTAAAAGCCAAGTATGAGCAGATGGCGCGCGAGGAGGTCAGGTTTGAAGCCTATAATTTCGACGAAAATTATCAGCTTCTCATTGTTTCATACGGTACCATGAGCCGGGTCTGCCGGACCGCCATTGATATGCTCAAGGATGAAGGGCTGGAAATCGCCATGCTGCGGCCAAAACACCTGTTTCCATTTCCATCCGGCCCCATTCGTGATGCCGCCGGAAAAAACAGCTGCCGGGCGGTCCTGAGTGTTGAGATGTCCATGGGACAGATGGTGGAAGACGTGGAACGTAGCGTTGTCGGTGAGTGTCCCGTCCACTGGTACGGTAAGTGTGGCGGTGAGGTCCCGACCCCCGAAGAGGTGATAGAGGCTGTTAAGAAATTGGTGGCTGGATAACAAGAATATTGAGCCACTGCTTTCAGAGCTGGAGCCGGATAAGGTTTTAGCGACCCGGTGAGAAAGCAGCGAATAGGGGGCCCAGGTTGAAAAACCCAAACAAACTGTAAATTAGCCCAAATTGACAATCTCGTAAAAAGTCAAAATTATCGAATTTTGATCTTATAATCTATTGAAATTTTTAAGTATAAAATTTTATCTTTGTGTTTTTTGTGCCTTTTTGCGGCTACATCAAAATTCGGATTCAAAATTTATTAGGGAGTAATCATAATGGGAAAAACATTTCATAAACCGGAAGCCCTGGCGAACACGATCACCCATTACTGTCCGGGCTGTACCCACGGAGTGGCCCACCGGCTGGTTGCCGAGGTAATCGATGAGCTCGGGATTAGAGATCGAACCGTGGGGATTGCACCGGTAGGGTGTGCCGTTTTAATGTACAACTATTTCACATTCGATTTTCAGGAATCCGCCCACGGTCGTGCACCCGCTATGGCTACCGGGATTAAGCGGGTTCGACCGGATCTGATGGTTTTTACCTACCAGGGGGATGGCGACCTGGCGAGTATCGGATTGAGTGAAATTGTGCACTCAGCCAATCGGGGCGAGAAGTTTACGACTATTTTTATCAACAACGCCGTTTACGGTATGACCGGCGGTCAGATGGCCCCCACCACCATGCCCGATCAGCGCACCACCACTTCCCCGTTCGGACGTAAAACGGTCAACGTGGGCATGCCGATCAGGGTGGCCGAATTGCTGGCATCATTACAGACTCCTTCTTACATTACCCGCCAGGCATTAACCCGGCCCAAATACATCAACAGGGCTAAAAAGGCGATTAAAAAAGCGTTTACGTATCAAATGGAAGATCGATGCTTCAGCATGGTGGAACTTCTGAGCACCTGTCCCACAAACTGGGGAATGACGCCGGTAGACGCTTTGAAATGGGCCGAGGAGAAGATGATACCCTATTATGAATTGGGTGATTATAAAACGCCGGAGTAATAAGAGCTCAAAACGATATGCATTCGGCGTTGGAGGCTAAAAGGAAAGAGGTTGGGAAGGTGTGCTGATGGAGGATGGAGGATGGAGGATGAAAGAAAAATACCTCTGTGTCCCCTGTGTCTCCGTGGTGAAAAATGTTTTTGAGCTTTGAGCGTCTATTCCCTTTGAGCTCATTTTATGATCCATATAGGAGGTGTCATGCAAAGTGAAATTCAATTCGCCGGATTCGGCGGTCAGGGAATTATGGTCATGGGGCAGATTCTTGCCCAAGCCGCTATGAACGGGGGATTCGAAGTGGTGTGGATCCCCTCTTATGGCCCTGAGATGCGGGGCGGGACTGCTTATTGCACGGTGGTCATCAGCGACAGACTCATTGGTTCTCCCATTATTCGAAATCCCAAACACCTGATTGCCATGAATCGACCTTCTTTGGAAAAATTTGCACCAACCGTAAAATCCGGTGGTGTGATATTTATCAATAGTTCCATGATATCCATCGGTGCCGGCCGCACTGATGTGGATGTCGTCAGCGTGCCCATCATCGAAATCGCCAAGGAATTGGGTAATATCAAGGCCGCCAACATTGTTGCCCTGGCTGCATTTGTCGCCCGCAGCAGCGTTCTCGATTTTGCTTTGCTGCAAAAAGCCGTCAAGGATAAATTTGCCCAAAAGGAAAAACTCATTCCCCTCAATATGAAAGCGCTTGAGGCCGGTCAAAAGGCGGCGCTCGCCAAATGAATCTCTCCGTGCCCGACTACATCCTGTCGCTCAAACCCTACGTTGCGGGAAAACCGCTTGAGGAACTTAAACGGGAATATGGAATTACCAACGCGGTAAAACTGGCCTCCAATGAGAATCCATTGGGGCCCTCACCCATGGCGGTGAAGGCCATCCAATGCGCCCTGGAAAAGATGCATCGCTATCCCAACGGCGGAGGTTATGATTTGATCGGACGTCTTTCGAAACGATTGAATATAAATCGCGAAAACATCGTTCTCGGCAACGGGTCCGACGATATTATTGCCATGCTCGCTCAGGTGTTGCTGCAGGCCGGTGATGAGGCTGTCCTGCCCCTG
>JAJRVC010000109.1 GCA_024277475.1 Deltaproteobacteria bacterium | reverse complement strand
GAATTAATGGCCGCATGATGACTACAACAGGGTGGATGTACACCCATGAGAGCCTTATATCATTGGCAAACTATCATGTCAACAACTAAATATATATTCAGGCACTACATTGGCCTTCCGGCCTATCGCGATCAATAATATCAGTAGGTTATAACGGTGATAACGCTGTTTTTAGGCTTTTTGGGGAAAAATTTGTCGAACTTGGGATAAGAAAATTCCAGGAGCTACCTCCCCCAAAAAAGACCCAGATTCATAAGGCTTTCAGGAAGGTAAGAACTCTTCCCAAAGCAAAACAACTGGAACTTTTTTATCTTCTGTTAGAGGAAAACAGGAAACCAAATCCCGCAATCAGAAAAGTCATAAGAACATTTTTAACCCAGGCAGGGTTGGTGGATTCAACAAAAAGCAGGCCATAACGGCATTGGATACGGAACCGATTACAGACAACACCGTCCCCCATGACCATCCTGATCATTTTGACAAAGCAGCAAGCTTGGCGCAACCGACGACTTACAGGTTTAGCAAGGCCTTACGACATCCGATGGACCCAAAATATTTCTGATACTTTGCAACACTGAAAAGATGGTTAGTTTGCCCGTGACCCCTTTGATCGGGTTTCGCCTTTCTATGTGAATGCGAGTCCCCCCGCCGTGAGCATCAATTTCAATAACCGATTCATCCAGGCTGGGGTCAGAAATCAGGATGGACCTGGTTTTATCCATGCCCAAAGTCGCCATGGCCAGCGTGGCATGGGAATTTACATTCTTAGGAAAAAGTGGCAGAACACCTCTGGTCGGCCCGTCATAAAGAACGATTTCACCGCTATCCTGCCCGGGCTTAAGTTGGGGAGCTGCCGAAAAATTCAAGTTGCGGGGATTTTTCCGCATGGTGATGGCCACTTCTTCCCAAAACGAAAGTCCATCTCGTAAGCCGTCCAATCCCAGTGTAGCGCCATGGGGAATGTAGAGAAACGTTCCGTTTTCACGGCCAACCTGTCTGAGCCTGTTTTCCAATTCTTTGTCACCCAGTGCAGACACAGACATAATCATCAGGTCACATTGGCGGAGCACCACTTCTCCACAGCGGCGAACCGCGTCGGGATGAGCCGCCTCCACCACCAGGTCCGGACTTTTAGCCAGTAGTTCTTCGAGCGAGGGCTGAAAAAGATTTTTTGGAACCCTCGCGGCAATAGCGTAATTATTGTCATTTATACCAATTAATGCCATCTCATCGTTGAAATCTTCGGAAATATGCTCGTATAATGAAGAACCGATTTGTCCATAGCCGATCAAACCAATCCGTTTTTGTTGCTTTTCACTCATTTGGTATCCTCTCCGGTTTTCCGGATCTAATTTGTTAAGTTGACATTTTACGACCCGCTAGTTGAACGGCCTCCTTGATCTGAACATAGCCGGTACAGCGACATATATTGCCTGAGAGCGCCTGCTCGATCTCTTCCCGGGAAGGATCTTGGCATTTGTCCAACAGCGCCTTGGCGGACAGAATCATGCCGGGTGTACAAAACCCGCACTGCACCGCACCGGTCTCCAGAAAGGCTTCTTGGATGGGATGCAGGTCTTCTCCCTGGGCCAGACCCTCAATGGTCAGTACCTGCCGTCCGGCGACCTTGGCAGCCGGCAGCAGACAGGAGACCACCGGTTTGCCGTCTAAGAGAACCGTGCAGGAGCCGCACTCCCCCTCGCCGCAGCCTTTTTTGACGCCGGTAACTTTCAACCTGGTGCGCAAGACTTCCAGCAGTGTCTCATCGGCCGCGACCTCCACAGAAGTCAGTTCTCCGTTAAGAACGAATTTTATGTTCAGCAAATTATCCATGGAACGCATTGAAATTCCTCCGTTTGGCTATTAGACAGTTCCTGACGCTCGCCCGGCGGCCTGAGCAATCACCCTGCCGGCCAACACCTTGATCAGTTGCTTGCGGTAATCCGTGCATCCCCGTAGGCAGCTATTCCGCGGGCTGGAAGCTCTGGCTGCGGTAAGGGCCGCTTCATTAAAAGCCTGGCGGTCATCGAGTCCCGCACCGATCAAGCGCTCTTCCGCCTCCAGAGCACGGAAAGGCCGGTCGGCAACCGGGCCCAAAACTACCCGGGAAGCCGTGATCCTTCCGGCTTCACTATCCAACCATACCCCGGCGTTGACCAGGGGCAGACACAGGGCGTTGCGAGGAGAAATACGGCCATAGGCATTGCCTTGACCAGGCTGTGGCTGTTGAATATAAAAGGCGGAAATCACCTCCTGGGTAGGATCGATTACGCTCTTGCCCAACCTGGCATAAAGGTCTTGCACAGTCACTTTTTTACTTCCGGAGACAGAGACAATCTCAGCTTCCGCACCCAGCGCCACCAAGGCGATGGCGCCGTCAGCCGCCGGCTGGGCGCTGACCACATTGCCGGCCAGGGTTGCCACAGTGCGGATCTGGCACGAGCCGACACTCAGGCAGGCTTGAGTGATGGCAGGCAGTTTTTCAATCATGAGCTTATCTGCGGCAACCTGTCCATGGGTCACGCCGGCCCCAATGACAACTTCCCGGTCACTGAATTCCAATTGATCGAATCCTTCTATGCCCTGGGTGTCAATCAGGGCCTCAGCCTGCTCTTTGCCGGACTGCAGCTTAAAAACCAAGTCGGTGCCGCCGGCTATGAGCAATCCTTTTCCGTCAAACTCGGTCAAATAACCGAGACATTCACCGATACTGGCCGGAGTCAGGTAAAATTTAACACTCATAGGTCACCCCCCTCGCATTCCGGGTAAAGCGCGAAAAAAACCTTCTCAGCCGTAATCGGAAGATCCGTTATGCGCACGCCGACGGCGTCATGCACCGCATTGGCAATCGCCGGTGCCATGGGAATCAGGGCGGGCTCACCCACCCCCTTGGCGCCATACGGGCCAACCGGGTCGATACTTTCCACAAGGATCGACTTCACCTCGGGCATGTCGCTAAGCGTCATCATGTTATAATGGCGCATGTTGGTAGTTTTAAGGCGGCCGTTTTCGTAAACCACGTTCTCGTAAATTCCGTAGCCCCCGCCCTGGGCGATGCCGCCATAAATCTGCCCCCTGACGCCCATGGGATTAATGGCATAACCCACGTCATGGGCGGCAGCCACCCGTAAAATTCGCACTTGACCGGTTTCGGTATCGACTTCCACCTCCACAGCCTGAGCGGCATATGTGTAAGCGCTCGAGTAGTCGCCGTAAAAGGTTTCGGGATCTGCGCCAGTGGTAGGTGGATCATAAGCGATGTAGGCGGTCAGTGCCACCGTCTTTTGGGTGCGAATGGCTATGTGACAAGCCTCTTTCACCGTGAGGGTCTTGTCTGCTTCCCCGGGTTTGAAAATAACTCCCTGTTCTATCTGCAGATTCTCCGGGGCTACCCCAAACGTATCTGCAGCTACTCCCAGAAGTTGCTTGCGTACCTGTAAGGCGGCGAGCTTGGCTGCCTTGCCGGCCACGGTAGTAACCCGACTGGAATAGGAGCCAAAGCAGAAGGGACTGGAGTCTGTGCTAAGGGGCATCACCTTGACATCTTTCACCGGGATACCCAGTGCTTCCGCTGCGATCTGGGAAATCACCGTACTGGCCCCCTGGCCCATGTCGCTCTCGCCATGGTAAACGCAGAGTTTGCCGTCTTCATGAAAACGCATCATGGAGGAAGAGCCGTCGAAGCTTTTGCCGCCGCGGTTGCCGGAAACGTGGTTCATACAGGCCAGGCCGATGCCCCGCCGGATGCGACCACCGTCATCCTCCCTGGGCAGATGTCCCTCCAGAATAGCGTCGCGGGCCTTTTCAATACACTCACTCAAACCGCAGCTTCTAAGGTTCCAGCCGTGCAGGGTCAAGTCCCCTTGGCGGGACGCGTTCTTCAACCTTACCTCCACAGGGTCCAGGCCCATCTTACGGCAGCAGACATCAATCATGGATTCCATGGCGAAGTGAGACTGGGTGTTACCGTACCCGCGGAAACCGCTGGTGGGGGTGGTATTGGTGTAAACCACGCGGGATCGGACGCGACTGGCCCTGAAGCGGTAAAGACAGTCGGTACGGATGGACATATTAAGGGTTACCTTGGCCGCGGCCCAGGTGTTGGCACCGTTGTCGGTGACGATATCCATCCCTTTGCAGAGCATGGTTCCATCTTTCAAAAAACCCATGGTGACCTTGATGCGTGCCGGTACGCGTGGCCG
>JAJRVC010000108.1 GCA_024277475.1 Deltaproteobacteria bacterium | reverse complement strand
GGACCTGGCGCAGGCGCGCGGCATCACCCAACAAGCGGTCAGGAACGTCCGGCGCAATACGGTAGGCCAGTTCAATGCCTTTTTCGTGGGATTTGATACCCATGATTTTCATTGACTCATCCATAAAATGTCTGAGACAGAAAGGGGTCTGTTCGAATTCCAGCTTGCCGGCTTCAATCTTGGAAAAATCTAGAATGTTATTGATGATGGAGAGCAGAGAATAAGCCGACGATTTGACGACATCCAGATCCTCTCTCTGATCGGGCGGCAGATCAGAGCTGAGCATCAAGTCCACCAGACCGATGATGGCGTTCAGCGGAGTGCGGATTTCATGGCTCATACTGGCCAGGAATTCACTTTTGCTCTGATTGGCGGCTTCGGCGGCCAGTTTTTCCCGGTATAAGGCTTCGGCGCGTTGCCGCTGGGTAGCATCCCGTACAAATACACCAAAACCGATGGGTTCACCTTTTGGGTCGCTTATCAACGATACGGACGATTCAACAAATCTTTTGGAACCGTCTTTGTTGGTAAGGACCCAGTCCATTAATTTGGTTGGCGTACCGGTTTCAAGCACTTTGTTGAAGGCATCAGTCAGCTTGCGCGAATTGATTTCATCCACCGATTGGTGTTCGTTCAACGTTGACAGTTCATTACGGGAATAACCGAGAATTTTGCACATGGAATCGTTGAAAAACGTAAAATTACCGCCCATGTCCACTTCATAATACCCGTCGGGGGCTGTTTCAATTATTTTGCGAAACTTTTCTTCACTTTCCCGAAGTGCGGCTTCGGCTGCTAAGCGTTGATTGATGGTAAACTGGGCATGGGAACCAAAGATCAGGAAAAGGCATAAAATGGCGATACGGCTCCAAATTGCACTCATATCCGGGCCGAACAAACGCTGAAAAAAATCGACGTCATAAGACAAAAAAATATACATAATGGATTCAAAAACGGTATAAAAGAGGGCCAAACCGATTCCGATCAAAACCATGTGGTCCCAAATATGGACCCTGAGTGCTTTTTTATTTATTTTTTGTTGATTTTCCCTCATTTTTTGTCCTTAAGGCTGAACGTTGAACGGTTGCCTGTCTTCTATGCCCTTATCTGGTTTTATCTGATACCATGTTGCAATAAACTGAAGGTTTTAGGTGCCAGCGTCGCCGCCGGCCAAAAAAAAACGGCCGGTCTGATCGGAAAAGAAACTCTGAAAAAGTGAATATCGAATGACGAATAATATGAGTTATAAAGTCAAACCCTTAGCAGCCGCACAAGCCAATACAGCTTAATGTAGTTTCACACGAGGTTTCTGGAATCAGTACCCAAACTCCCTGACACCTGACATCTATAAATTGCTACATTAATTTATCAGCTTGCTTGCTGTACTGTAGGGGTCTCTTTTTCCGAGTGCAGTCTTGGATAAAGCTTAGCCCTTAGAGCATATTTCACCCTGTGCCTAACGGCAAGAAAAAATTTCAATTTTAGCTGCTTTGCGAGATGCTTTTTCTGTAGTGGTGCATTGTCTGTGAAGGATATTAAGGATATTGCGGAAGCTTTTCGATAGGCTGTTAATTTGATAGGGTTCCAGTTCGGGGGAATTCCCGACGGTCATCACCGCTGCGACGATCTTCGCCTTCTCTTCTTTCGGGGATATGCAGGGTGTAAGAAAAATTCCGGCGATCCCCTCCGGACCGTCTTTCGCCATTGTCCGATGAGATCTGCTGCTCTAATATATCGTTTACATTTGTTTCCATTGTCGGGACCGAATTTAAGAGTCGATTGAAAAAGAGTTCCGTAAACCGCAACCTGTAATCATGCTGAAGCTAATAAATCCTGCAGTTTTCATGCCATTGCAGATGACCCTTTCGGCGATAAAATCAAAGCAGCGATATTAGAACTATTTGTATTAATATCAAAATTGTACAGATACATACGGTAGGGTTTACTGTCTTCGGCAATGTGCTTTAACAAGCCGGTAAGATGAGGAAATTATGTAACATGTGAAATAAGTTACACAATATTGTGAAAAAATTTCCATATTCCACTACTGAGTGGAAAGAAGGAAGGAGGCCCCTTTCCAGCCGATAGCTTCGTGACGACATCGAGCCCCGGGACGGCGCTTCTATCCTTAAGATTTTTTCACGGATATATCACTTAATTCTTTTTTCACAGCCAATCCTATTTTTTCAAGCAGATAAGGTTTTCTGACATAGGCTCCGGCGCCAAGTTGCTGAGCTTTTTGCACACGTTCCGTTTCCGAGTAACCGCTCGCAATAATTGCTTTTTGTCGGGGATGAAATTCAAGAATCTTTCGATAGGTGTCAAGCCCGTCGATTCCGGGATCCATAATCATATCAAGAATCAGCAGGTCTGCTGAGTTTTTTCTCAGATACGCAACCGCCTTTTCGCCACTTGCAACCGAGGCGACGGAATATCCCAGTTTTTTTAACATACCGGATGCAATTGTCCTTTGTTCCGCCACATCATCCACAACCAAAACGGATTCGCCGTTTCCCATAAGCTCTCCAATGGCCATTGCTAATTTTTCTTCAGACAAATCATCCCGTGTCGAAGGGAAATACAGCCTGAAAAAAGTTCCTTTTCCCTCGGTGCTTTCAATATCGATATAACCCTTGTGGTCCTTAACCGTTCCCCATACAACCGCCATGCCAAGCCCTGTTCCGCTTCTTCCCATGGTTTTTTTGGTGTAAAACGGTTCAAATATTCTTTCCATGTCTTCAGAAGAAATCCCGCTGCCGGTATCGGAGACGGTCAGCAGCACATAGTCACCCTCTTGCACCCGGTCATAGCCTCTCATGGGGCGATCGACATATATGTTTTGGGTCGAAATTTGAATCCGTCCTTTACCTTTAATAGCCTCTGCAGCATTTGAGACCAGGTTCATGACCGTTTTGGACAAATGCACGGGAGATCCATGAATATTCGACAGATCAGGGTCAAGTTTTGGCTCTACGCGGACTTCGGGATGGTAGAATCGCAGGCTTTCATGCTCCGGGCTTTTCAGATATTCGGAAATCAGAATATTGAGATTAAGTACCTCCGTTACGGGTACGCCCCTTCTGGCCAGGGTCAGCAAATCCTGAACACTGGCCGCGGCTTTTTCACCGGATTTTTTTATCGTCAGAATCGGATCTCTTAAGGAGCTGTCTTTGGGGATATCCATCAACAGCAGTTCAGGATAACTTACAAGACCGGAAAGAATATTATTGAGGTCGTGTGCAACGCCTCCTGCAAGGGTGCCGAGCGCTTCCATCTTTTGTGCCCGCTGGAGCTGCCTCTGCAATTGCTGCTGCTCGGTGATATCCCGGACAACACACTGAATGGCACGCTTCTCCTGAAAAGTTACAAGAGATGTCGACACATCGGCCTGGAAGGTCGATCCGTCCTTGCGCATGACTGAATATATCTGCCTGTCTGAAAGTAGATGTGTGCCGGCCAATCGTGTTTCAATTTTCATCCGGACCTCTGAATGCTCCTGTTGCGGAACGACAGCCCAGAAATTCTGTTTCAAACCTTCCTGCATGGTATATCCAAAGAGTTCACAGGCCATCTGGTTAAGAAAAAGAATCTGTCCTGAAGGAATTTCGAAGACGATAAAGCCGTCCAGTGTATTTTCAACAAGGGACCGATAGCGCTTCTCACTTTGGGCCAGGATCTCACCGGACAACTTTCTTTCGGTGATATCGCGCAAAACAATCAGGCGGCCTGTAATGCGACCTTGAGCATACAGTGACGATATTCGAAGGTCGAAATATTTTTGACTTTCACCTCCGGTCAGAAAAAATTCTTCATTGCCTGCGGGCATTTGCAGGCAGCGTTCCAAAAGATCAGGTAAATCGGCCAGCACTTTTTCAGCAGGTTGTCCGATCGATTTTGCGGCCGATTTTCCTGTGATCTGTTCTGCGGAGGGATTGATGTACAAAACACGGTTGAATGAGTCCAATATAAGTATTCCGTCACCCATGCTGCGAATTATGGTGTCGTAGGCTATGGGAACTATGTCTAACAGACGTCCACGGAATATACCCCATGTTAATGCCATGCCGGACAAAGTAAATAAAAAAGTAGTCGGGTCTAAAAAAGAGGGCAGGGGACTCAAACCTAAAATGTATATGGCATTTCCGACCCATGGGGTTACCGCGCCGATAAGCAAGGCGACCGATTGACCGCGATATTGTGCAGGTGTGCGGGCGAGTGTTTGGATGAGAATGTAACTGCCAATAAAAAGCAGGAGATAACTATAGGCGGTATGGAACCAGAATCCTAAGGCGAAGGTGCGTGTAAAGATTGGAAAGGAGCCGGTTGTGTCAAGCCCAACATTGTTCATGAACAATCCGTGGAAATCATTGGTCCAGACCAGCAAGATTGTAAATGCAGGGATTATGGACAGAAGGCCCATTCTTTTAAGCGTCAGCCAGTGAAGCCGTTGGGTATACTGCAGTGCAAAGGCAAGCCACGCAAGCGGCAAGACGGCGATACTCACATATTGAAGTTTGGCCCAGAAAAGCTTGCCCGCAAGCCCGGTGCTCCCCAATTCCAGAGCATACTCCAGCGACCAGGTGGCCACCGTCAGCATAAGGATCGCAAACGGCTTTGCACCCGGAGTGAGCCGGCGCCGCCAGGCAAATAACGCCAGCATCGCAGATACGGTTGTCGGTAAGAACAAAGATAGTGCATATGGGTTGTATTGCCAGTGCATCGAATGCTCATTTACACCTGCTTGAGCCTTAAATCAATTGAAATATAAATATTAGCAGATATGTTGTCGGTGGTATGATGATCCCAAAATTACAACCGGTACTTTTAAAAGAAGTGATATACCCTACCGATAGCGAAAGTAAGGAGATGGTTCAAGCTTTGTCCCACCGACGCAAGCCTGCAATTTTTACTTGACAGTCAAGTTTCCGAATGCTATTAGGTATTTTATAATAATATTTTGGTACAGTTATTATTTATAAAAATAACACATAGATATCAACCTAATCCCAATAATAAATTTTTAATATTATAAAATATTATTTAAAAATTTCTTTTGAATTCAAATAATAATTAGCCGATTAACCTTATTTTAATCAGAATTTACCAGGCGGTCAAACAGTATTAAGGGTTATATATATTATAAATAACAGTATATTATAATATATAGTGGATTGATATGTTACGATTTTCCGAATGAATGCCGGAAAAAATTATGGCTAAAAACAATTCCAAAGAGCACACCCGCGAACGCATTGTAAATTCCGCCAAGAAGCTGTTCGCCGAACAGGGGTACCAGAAAACGACCGTGGTGGACATTTCACGGCAGGCAGGGCTTTCCGAAGCGGCGCTGTACGATTATTTTCAGGGCAAAGAAGATCTGCTTTTAATGATTCCCGATCTGTGGGTGTCGGAGCTGTTACGGGATCTGGATGAGCAGTTGTTCGGCATTAAAGGTGCTATGAACAAGCTGCGAAAATATCTCTGGTGGTATATGCGCCGGGTGGAACAATCTCCACCGGATGCCAAGATTGTTTATCTTTTCTTAAAAACCAACGCCAATTTTTTAAACACCGAAGTCTATTCCAACGTTAAGATCCTTTATTCGCATTTAGTCGAAATTTTTGACGAAGGCCGAAAAAGCGGGGAAATGAAACCGGGGCTCGACCCCCGTGCAGCGCGGGATATTTTTGTGGGAACCATGGATCATATCATCAGCCGCTGGCTGTTAAAGGATATGTCCTATTCCCTTTTTGATAATCTGGAAAGCATTTTCGAACTGATGATAGATGCTTTTAAGGCAAACAACTCTAACTAGCAGGAGGGTGTAGTTATGGCAAGAACTCTATTTGAATGGGATTATTCAGATTATCCGGGAGCCAGGAGTTACCCGCACCTGTTCAAGCCGATCGAGATCGGCAACCTCCATGTGCCCAACCGTGTCAAGTATGCAGCCACCGAGGAGAACCTCAACAGGGGGGACGGTCATATCACCGATTCCGGTGTGGAATACATGCGGCAAAGGGCCAAAGGAGTGGTCGGCGGTCTGTGCTTTATGCAGGGTGTTTATATGGATGAAGCACGCAAAGGCCAGGGATATGTCGGACAGGCAGCCGCCTGGGACGATAAATTTATTCCGGGTTTAAAGCGAATTGCAGATGCGATCCATGGGGAAAAAGCTATTGCCGGTTTCCAATTAATGGATTGCGGCCGCGTCGGTGCGGTGGAAGTCGAATCCGGCCACGGACCTTCCACAGTACCCCAGCGACTTAGAATCTTTAAACCCATGTACGAAATGACCAACGCCGAGGTCAAAGAAATGATCCAACAGCATATCGACGCTGCCAGACGGGGTGTAGAATCCGGCTTCGACGTGATGGAAATTTCCGGTATCGTTGGTTATCTGGTCTCCAATTTTATTTCCAGCTATACCAATCGGCGGACCGATGAGTACGGCGGAGATATCCAGGGGCGAATGCAGGCGGTGGTTGAAATCATCCGTGGGGTAAAAGAAGTGTGCGGACCGGATATCCCGGTGGGCATCCGCTTATGTTCCGAAGAGTTACTGGATGACGTTCGCGGCAATACTATTGAAGAGTCCATGGAAAGTTACAAGATTGCCGAAGAGGCAGGCGCTGATTATATCAGCTGCACCCTGGGATGGCAGGAGTCTATTTATCCGGTTATCAGCCGGGACATCCCCATGGGCAACTGGATCCATCTGGCCAAACGAGCCAAGGAACATGTCAAGATTCCCATTCAAATGGCCTACCGACTGTTTAAACCGGGTCTGCCCAACGAAAAGATTGGTGCCGGTGAATTGGATTTTTGGGAAATATGCCGGTCGATGATTGCCGATCCCCTGATGCCCAAGAAAGTATTGGAAGGCAAAGAAGAAAATATTCGACACTGTACGGCCTGTAACCTTTGCCTGGCAAGACTTTTCAGGGATGCGCCCATGACATGCTACATCAATCCGGTCTGTGCCCACGAAGCCAATTCGGAGTTTGCCGATCCCGCAGCGGCGGAAGAAGAAAAAGAAGTCATGATTGTCGGTGCCGGACCTGCCGGTTTGGAGTGTGCGTATATGGCCGCCCGTCGTGGCCATGAAGTTCACGTTTATGATAAACGGGATGTTATTGGCGGCACCCTCAATGAGGCCAGAAATTCTCCGTACGGTGATGACGAACTGTGGACCTGCATTGAGTATCAGAAGGAAATGTGTGAAAAAGCCGGTGTCACTTTTCATCTGGCAACCGAAGTTACCGCGGAATTGATCGAAGATGAACTGCCCGACTCGGTCGTACTGGCCACCGGCCCGGTTTATTCACAGATTAAGGGCAGCGGTGGCGATTCGGATAAGCTGGTCAATCTTCTGGATGTGATGAGCGGCAGTGTTGAAGTCGGTGAAAAAGTGGTGGTGTGGGGTAACCGCAAACCGGGTATCGGTTGCGCTCTTCACCTGGCAAAACAGGGTAAAAAGGTCACCCTCGTGGGCAAAGACAAGACGGCCGGCTTCGATGTTAATCCATCTTTTAAATGGCGCTATATGATTTACATGCGGCAAAACGGCATCATCGCCTATAATGACGTTGATATCGATGAAGTCACTGATGAGGGGATTGTCGTAAAATCTTATGACGGCTATCGCTGGCCGGTTAGCTGTGATACCGTCGTTATAAGCCAACGGGAACCCAATGAGAGTCTGAAAAAAGTTGTTCAATCAGAGGGGATCGAACTGTTTGTCATCGGTGACGCACTGATACCCCGCAACCTTTCCAGTGCAGTCCATGACGGCTACCGCATCGGGATGCGTATATAACAAGGAGGTCAATCATGCCAGTAGATGCCGAAAAAGAAATTACAAAATTATACCGGGCGTTGCACGGAGCTCAGAATGAAATCGGAAAAACCTTTTACCGATGGCGCCAGGTTGCCTTGGAATTTGCCGGAGCCGGCGCTAAGCCGGTGGATGTCGCTTTGCGTGCGGCCGAAGTGTTTGGAAAGGATATCGGCAAGAGCCTGCTTCCCAGGATGAACTGGTTAAAGGGTGAAGAAGGATTTATGATGATTCTGGCCCGATCACTTGCCGGACTCTGGAACACCGATGGCGGTCTGGCATCGGTGGAGAAAAGTGAAAATCCCGGCGAAATTTTTATCAGATGCACCCGGGATCCTTGGCCGACCTGGGCCAAGGAGTTTGGTGTTCCCATGGAAGAAGTCGCGTTGTGCCGAGAACGGATGTACCAGGCCGTTTTAGAGGATATCAGCGTGTTTATGAACATTCCCTTGAAGATAGAAATGCAAAAAGCCATTGCCCGAGGGCAGGGCGAAACCGTCATGCGACTATACAAAGCGGAGTAGCGGCACTTCCGGTGCCGAGGTATAGTTCATTGTTGATACCCGGGTTAGGAGTTGATTAAGTTGAGTGGCTGATTGGTTGATGGCAATAATTCAGCAAACCAAATAAACTCAACGAACTAAACGATCCTGACCCTCTAAACGAACAAAACGATTTATTAGGAGTTTATTATGGCTGCTCAAATTGATTTAGATAAATGTGGCATGTGCGGTGGTTTAACCGAGCCTTTGTGTGTTGAAGTATGTCCGGACGTCGCGATCAGGGTGCAGGATGGCAGACCGGTGGTCACCGAGTTTCTGTGCGAGGACTGCAATGAGTGTGGTTGTGTCTGTCCGGATGAAGCCATCACGGTACCGCTGGAGAAAGTTACATTTTAACAGCTAATCCGGATAAACCGGAATTGATGATTAGAAAATTCAGTCAAAAATATTTAATCATTTCAAAACAGGGGGGTGATGAGATGAAAGTAAAAAAAATAGATCATATTTGTATTGCAGTCAAAGATTTGGATGAAGCCCGCAAAGTCTGGGAGCCGGTATTGGGAAAATCCAAGCCGGACGATGCCTACATCGATGAACCCGAAAAAATTAAGGTCGCAAGGTACTGGGTGGGTGAGGTTGGATTTGAGTTGATGGAATCTACAACGCCTGATGGTGATGTTGCCAAATTTATCGAAAAAAGAGGAGAAGGGGTTATGCTGATCAGCTTAAATGTCGATAATACACGGGAGGCCATGGCGGATTTAAAGCAGAAAGACTACCCGTTCATCGGGGGTGCCCGACCATTCAGGGATTGCGAGTTTGCGTTTGTCCATCCCAAGAAGATGAACGGTGTTCTTCTTGAACTTATTGATTATAAGTGGAAAGAATTGGAGGACCAAAAAAAAAATGACGAATGACGATTGTCGAATTGTGGGGATCGCTTCGCTCCGTCAAAGATATTTTACAATCGTTCGTTCAACGATGTCGTTCAATCACGAGGCGCTCGACGGGAGGAATCCTCAATTCCGCTACCGGCGGGGCATTAGAAAATAGTTGATCCATATCCTAAACCTGTAGTTGGTGCTAAAGAAAGAAGATAGCAGTGTTCTAATCATTGGATATTGGAATTTTATATTTACCTGCCCTGTTAGATAGGCATTTTGGACTTTACGGTATATGTAGCAAATGCGAGCTTAATAACCAATAAGTTCACCCTATCAGTAACAATTTAACAGGGTGAATATTTTGAAGCTTGTAATTTGGGATTTAGTAGTTTTCACAACGGATATTGAAATAACCAATAGACTTGATTTGCACCCACTCGCAACGCGTAACCCGAGGAGCGATTCATGACCATTTCCAGGAAAATAGAAAAAATTATCGCCGGCTCTTCCTTTATCCGTAAGATGTTTGAGGAGGGCGCAAGGCTCAAAGCCCAATACGGGGCTGAAAACGTTTATGACTTTAGCCTGGGAAATCCGAATGTGCCGCCCCCCGAAAGGTTTAATGAGCTTCTCAGAGAAACGGTAAGCACTTGCGGGTTGAATGATCATTGCTACATGCCCAACACGGGATATCCGATGGTATGCGGTTCGGTGGCCGAATATCTGGCTAAAGAGCAGCAGGCACCGGTCACCGCAAAAGATGTGCTCATGACCTGCGGCGCTTCGGGTGCCTTGAATGTCGTTTTAAAAGCCGTCATTGATCCCGGCGATGAAGTTCTGACACCGATTCCCTGTTTTGTCGAATACAAATTTTATGCCGACAATCATGGCGGTGTGCTGAAAACCGTGGCGACCAAGCCCGATTTCGAGCTGGATCCGGAGGGCATTTCAGCGGCCATTACGGAAAAAACCAAGGTTTTTTTAATTAACTCTCCCAACAATCCGACCGGACAGATTTATTCCGAAGAGAGTCTGAGGACGCTTGGGAAAATTTTAGAGCAAAAGGGCAAAGAATTTAATCGAACGATTTACCTTTTGTCGGATGAGCCCTACCGTAAAATTGTTTATGATGGCATTGTCGTTCCAAGTATTTTTACAGCTTATAAAAACAGTATCATCGGAACCTCTTATTCCAAAGATATTTCTATTCCCGGTGAGCGTATCGGGTTCATTGCCGTAAATCCGGCTGCGACTTACAATGAAGATCTTCTGGCAGCCATGACTGTTGCCAATCGAATTCTCGGCTATGTCAATGCTCCGGCTTTGATGCAGCGTATCGTTGCCTGTATGCAGGGGATGAGTGTCGATATTTCAGAATACGCCCGCAAGCGTGATATGCTCTGTGATGGACTGGCGGGTTTTGGCTATGAGTTTGTTAAACCACCTGGAACGTTTTATCTGTTTCCCCGGTCCCCGGTCCCTGATGATGTTGAATTCGTGGATGCACTGAAAGAGGAGCGCATCCTGGTGGTGCCCGGTAGCGGCTTTAACGGCCCCGGTTATTTCCGTATTGCATTTTGCGTGGCTGATACTACCATAAAAAATTCCATGGCGGGGTTTGGACGGGCCATAGAGAAATATAAGAGAGCTTAGGGCATAGTATGAAAAGAAGCCCAAAGCTGAAAGCTCAAAGCAAAAGGCGAAGGGCAGGGGGCCTTAAAATGTTCGATGTTCATTTGATTGTATCTGTAGGAGAGGTGTCGTGCCGAAAACGCTAAGGGACTATGAAGTTTATCTGGTTTATGTAGATGCGGAAAGATGCGATTCCTGCGAGGAGTGCATCTTGATGTGCCCGGCGGATGTATTCGAAATGCCGCATAAAGCGATTCCGGTCAGACCGCAAAACTGCTTGGGGTGTATGACTTGTACGGCAGTTTGTAAGTCTAAAGCGATTATTATTACTGAAATATAACCGGAATGCGGAAGTTGGAAAGTGGACCCGTCGTCGTCCGATAGGGCGGGGCTATGCCGCGGCTAAAGATGCGGCCTCCGGCCTCTCCAAGCCGGAAGTTGTAGGGGGCTTGCGCCCTGGAGGGATGTCGGAAAATCGATCGCGTTTTATGCTACGCGATACGCGGTCCGGGTTAAAATTGGAGTTAGTTCATCTATTAACCCTCCACCCGAAACGCGTAACTCGCAACTTTTTTTTCATTACTCCAATACTCCAATTCCTTCGAAGTGACTGTTGTGAGGAAGACCCATGAATGATTCAATCCTGGTTATCGGCGCCGGAATTGCCGGAATCAACTGTGCCATGAATGCTGCCCAATACGGGACCAAAGTCTATCTGGTGGACGACACTCCCAGTATCGGCGGCATGATGGCCAGGCTGGACAAAACTTTTCCCACCAATGACTGCTCGATCTGCATTGAAGCCCCCCAGATGTATGAGGTCGATAATCATGAAAATATTGATATATTGACCAACACTGAAGTTCGCAAGGTCAAAAAAACGAATGGTGCCTTTAAGGTCAAGCTGGTCAAAAAGGCCATGTATGTCGATGAGGAGAAATGCACCGGTTGCGGGGCCTGTGTCGAAGCCTGCCCGGTGAGTATTCCCGATGAAATGGATGGGAAAATCGGTGGCGTGCGAAAACTGGTTTCCATGGCCTTTCCCCAGGCCGTTCCCAATGTTGTCAAAGTCGATCCGAGCTGCCGCTTCGGCGATATGCGCAAGGAGGGGGCCTGCATAGGAGACTGCGCTGTTGATTGCAGCCAATGCCGTGAATGCCCCATTGCGCTGTGTGTGAAGGCTTGCGAAAAGGAAGGCAAAAAGGCCATTACATTATGGCAGTCAAATAAAAATTTGAATCTTGATGTTAAAAGCATTGTGGTTGCCACCGGCATCAAAGATGCACCTCCGGCCGGTGATTTGCTCGGCTATGATGTCTACGAGAATGTTATTACCAATACCCAGTTTGAGAGACTCATGAATGCCGGCGGACCGACGACCGGAGAAATCATCAGGCCTTCGGACCGCAAACATGTGAAGAAAATCGCCTGGATTCAGTGCGCCGGGCGAGGTCTGGCCAAGGGTAAAGGAACACCGTATTGTTCCAAGATTTGCTGCATGATTTCCGCCAAGCAAACCATCATCACCAAGGAACACGATGGGTCCGTGGAAACAACTATTTTTTACAACGACCTGAAGGCCTACGGCAAAGGATTCTGGGATTTTTACCGCAAGGCCAATGAGAACGGTGTGCGCTATGTAAGAGCAAGGCCCTATGAAGTCAGCGAAGATCCGGAAACCAAAAATTTAACGCTGCGATACGAAGATCTGACAACCGGTAAGCTGCACAAACATGAAGTAGAGCTTCTGGTGCTTGCTACCGGTGTCATTCCCAATGATCGAAACAAGCGACTTGCCAAAGTACTGAAAATAGAGCTGAACGAGTTGGGCTATTTTAAAGAGAAAGATCCGATGCTGTCACCGCTGGAGTGCCGGGTTGAAGGCGTTTATCTGTGCGGCGGGGCCACCGGACCCATTGATATCGCTGAATCGGTGGTACAGGCGACAGCGGCGGCGATGAAGGCGGTTTCTGGAATGATGAATGACGAATGACAATTTGAGGAGATCGCTTCGTTCCGACTTTTTTATTATATGTTTAATTGAAAAATATCCTTAAATTCTAAATATTGACAATCTCGTAAAAAATCAAAATTTTAAAATTAAGTTATCATAACCTATTGAAAAAATAAAATATAAATTCCATTTTTGTGTTTTCTATGCCTTTTTGCGGCCATATCAATTTTAGCGGGTGAAATAAATTCTATGAGCGAAGATATCAGAATCGGAGTATTTGTCTGTGACTGTGGTACGAATATTGCCGGGGTGGTGGATGTTCCCCAGCTGGTGGAGTACGCCAAAGGGTTGGAAAATGTCGTCTTTGCCGATGAGGGCAGGTGGTCCTGTTCGGTGGATTATCTGGCCCGCATGCAGGATTCCATACGGGAAAATAAACTCAACCGGGTGGTAATTTCAGCCTGCACTCCGAGGACCCATGAACCGCTTTTTAAACGTACCGCCAAAGAGGCCGGGATCAATCCCTATCTGCTTGAATTTGTAAGCATCCGCGAACAGGTATCCTGGGTTCACATGAAGGAGCCTGAAATTGCCACGGATAAAGCCAAAGATTTGATTAAAATGGGGGTGGCCAAAGCGGCCCTGCTGGAAGAGGGACAGGAGATCAGGCTACCGGTCAAAACCGATTGTCTGATTATCGGCGGCGGCATGGCCGGTATGAACGCGGCCCTCAGTGTCGCACACCAGGGGTTTAATGCCATCCTGGTGGAAAAAGAATCCCGGCTCGGCGGCATCTTAAATCAGATTTGCTTCATTTCCCATGACAACCATAAAACTCCGGCAGTCAAAATCATTCAGGCCAAAGTGAATCAGGTCCAGTCTCATCCCAATATAAAAATTTATACGGACACGAGCATCGATACCGTTAAAGGGTATATCGGAAATTATAAAGTCTCATTGAAAGCCAACGGCGAGGATTCCATCGAAAACCTTGATATTTCCACCGTCATTGTAACCACGGGGATGAAGGAGATCGAACCGAAGGGACAGTTTGGTTACGGCAATGACCCCAGAGTCATCACCCAGCTTCAGTTAGACAACCTGCTTAAAAATAAAAAGATAGGCGACCTGAAAAATGTCGTCATGATCAGCTGCGTGAACTCAAAAAATGAGACCCGGGGATGTTGCAACATCGGCTGCCATACGTCGGTTAAAAATGCCCTAGCCCTGAAACATCTGCGTAAAGACGTTGATGTCCATATCTTATACCGCGATATGAGTTTGATTAAGGAAGAGGGGGCCGCTCAGAAGGCCGCCAAACATCTGGGCGTTAAATTCTGGAGATTTCCTGATGATCGGTATCCGGAAGTGATTAAAAAAAACGGCGCTTTGGTGGTCAACGTTTATGATTTTCGGGTGGGCAGAGAATTTAGAATTTCCACCGATCTTCTGGTATTGACAACGGCTTTTAAAGGCAATGACAGCGTTGAGCAAATCAAAGGGCATCTGAAAGTATCGACCAATCCGGACGGATTTTTCCAGGAATCCCATGTCAAGCTGGGTCCGCTGGAATTTGCCACCGACGGCGTCACCCTGGCTGGTTGTGCCAAGGCTCCCATGGCCTTCAAGGAAAGCTGCGAAGAAGGTATCGGGGC
>JAJRVC010000107.1 GCA_024277475.1 Deltaproteobacteria bacterium | reverse complement strand
TGGCACGGGGCATTGATACCGCCGCCCACGAAGGCGCTATGGCAGGCGGGGGAAAAACCATCGCCGTGCTGGGCAGCGGTTTGGAGCGTATTTATCCGGCCGAAAACACAAAACTATTTCATCAAATTTCTGAAAATGGTGCGGTTGTGTCGGAATTTGCCTTGTTGACGGAACCCGAAGGTCATAACTTTCCGCTGCGCAACCGGATTATCAGTGGAATGTCTTTAGGAACCGTTGTTGTGGAGGCCACCAGAAAAAGCGGTTCACTGATCACGGCACGGCTGGCCGCCGAGCAAAACCGTGAAGTGTTCGCCGTACCGGGCAGCATCCAATCTTTTAAAAGCACCGGCACCCATACACTCATAAAGCAGGGAGCTAAACTTGTAGAACATGTCCAAGATATTGTTGAAGAGTTGGCCCCGTTTCTCGAAAACAATAAGCGTCCGGGGAATACCCCTCCGGATGAAGCCGATGAAAACCTGGCAGCCCTTAGTGTAGACGAATCCCAGGTGTATAAAATGCTGGAGCCTTATCCGATCCACATTGACAAGCTGATCAGAACAACCTGCATGGAACCGGGAATACTTTCAAGCGTCTTGTTAAAACTCGAACTAAAGGGCATCATTCAACAACTACCGGGAAAGTTTTTTATAGTATCAGATAAGCCCGGCAAATACTAAGGGTTTACCAAGAAATAAATTCACAATTAAGGCTTTAATGAAGTTATTGATCAACTTAGCATCGACAAATCAATTTCGATGCATATATTTATCTTCCTAAAAAGCCGGAATCACTGGCCTTGTTTCCTTTTGCCAGACGGGATACGGGTCGGTTTTCCTTATTCCATAGAAAAGATTCAGCCACAACGACACGAAGTATAAAAAAAAGAGTATGAAGATAGGATCATCTTCATACCCTTGGTGGCTCAACCCTAACTTTTCCATATAACTTTATCATCCAATAATCGGAATCTACACGAGGAATTGCTGTGAGTAAACCTTTAGTTGTCGTGGAATCTCCCACAAAAGTAAGAACGATTAAAAAATATCTCGGATCCGACTATCAAGTTGCTGCTACCGTAGGACATATTAAAGATCTTCCCAACAAAGAGATGGGCATTGACGTGGAAGACGGTTTTAAACCCAAGTACCAATATATCCCGGGTAAGCAAAAAATTGTAAAAGGTTTGAAGCAGGCGGCCGGAGACACCCAAGACGTTTATCTGGCCCCGGACCCTGATCGCGAGGGTGAAGCCATTGCTTGGCATACCGCCGATGTATTGAAAAAGAAGGGGCGCAACTTTTATCGGGTGCTTTTTCACGAATTAACCAAAGATTCCGTTCGCAAAGCCATGGCGTCACCCGAGGTCCTCGATCGCAGCAAGTATGAAGCCCAACAGGCCCGTAGAATACTTGACAGACTGGTCGGTTACCAGGTGTCACCGCTTTTATGGCGAAAAGTAAAAGGCGGTTTGAGCGCTGGACGGGTTCAGTCGGTAGCCGTCAGAATTATCTGTGAAAGAGAGCGCGCCATCCAGGCGTTTGTATCGGAGGAATACTGGTCGATCAGCGCTCACCTGGCAGGCGATGCACCTCCGCCATTTGTCGCCAAACTGGCAAAAAAAGACAGTGAAAAAATTAAAATCCCCCATAAAAAGGCAGTCGATCAGATTTTGGAGGAACTCAATGGAGAGACGTATATCGTCGATAAGGTACAAAAAAGGATCACGAAAAAAAATCCACTGCCGCCTTTTATCACCAGCAAGCTGCAGCAGGAAGCCATCAGAAAGCTTAGATTCAGCGCCCGTAAAACCATGATGGTCGCACAACAGCTTTACGAGGGTATCGACCTTGGCCCCGGTGAGCCGGAGGGCCTGATCACCTATATGCGCACCGATTCCACTAGAATTGCAGCGGAGGCTGCTGCAGAAGCGCAGCAATTAATCCTGCAACGTTTCGGAAAAGAATATGCCCTGGAAAAACCACGATTTTTTAAAAATAAGAAAAAAGTGCAGGATGCTCATGAGGCCATCCGCCCGACTTCGGTTTTTAATACACCGGAAAAAATTAAATCCTATCTCTCAGCGGATCAACTGGCCTTGTATCGACTTATCTGGCAGCGATTTATTGCCTCCCAGATGACCCAGGCCTTGATCAACCAGATTTCCGTATCTATTAGGGCCGGGATCTATCTATTCACGTCCAGTGGCTCTTCGATAAAATTTCCCGGTTTTATGGCACTTTACATGTCGGTGGATGAAGAAATCGCAAATGAGTCCGAGCAGAAAAAACCAAAACTGCCGGAGTTAATCAAGGGAGCGGTCCTTAAACTCGACAAGCTGGAACCCAAACAGCATTTTACCATGCCGCCACCACGATTTTCGGAAGCATCGCTGGTAAAAGAACTCGAAGAAAACGGCATCGGCCGTCCCAGCACCTATGCAAACATCTTATCAACCATCCGGGGCAAAGGATATGTAGACCTGATCAAAGGTTATTTCAAGCCGAGTGAACTCGGTTTCATCGTCAACGATCTTCTGGTACAAAATTTTACGGAGATATTTGATGTCGAATTTACAGCCAAAATGGAAGAAAATCTGGACCGGGTTGAATCAAAAAAACTTGACTTCCTGCAAGTCTTAAACCAGTTTTACAAGCCGTTCAGTAAAGACATGGACACTGCATCCGAAGAAATGCTCAGCGTTAAAGGCGTCGGCATTCCCACCGATCTTAAGTGCCCCCAGTGCGGCAAACCGGTACGCATTAAAGTCGGGAAGAACGGACATTTTCTTGCCTGCACCGGATATCCGGATTGCACATACTCCAATGACTACATCCGGGATGAGAAGGGAAATATTCAACCTGAAGAACAATCCGAGGAAGAGGCCACTGACAAGGTCTGTGACAAATGCGGCCGGCCGATGGTTGTCAAAAGAGGCCGCTATGGAGGTTTTCTCGCCTGCAGCGGTTATCCTGAGTGTAAAAACACCCATTCTTTGAATTCGAACGGCAATGGTAAAAAAATTGGTGTCAGCTGCCCGGAAAAAGATTGTGTCGGAGATATTATCGAGCGTACCTCCAAGCGTGGTAAAATTTTTTACGGCTGCAGTCGATT
This sequence comes from Deltaproteobacteria bacterium, assembly GCA_024277475.1. The sequence continues at coordinate 1,730 of JAJRVC010000107.1, read as the reverse complement.
TCCGGAATGTACCTTTGCCACTTGGGATAAACCCCTCGATCGAGAATGCCCGCTGTGCGGTGCTAAATTTCTGGTTGAAAAAACCACCAAGAAACAGGGTACCTTCGTCATCTGCCGGGAACAAGGATGCGAATATAAAGAAAAGGCTTGACAACACTTTTTTTAGCTGTTAGATGTCCAGAAAATTAAATACATGTTGAGATTATGATAAACGTAACTGCTGTTAGAAACCTTATTAGCCTTATTATCGGCCTCGTCGAGGGTATAATTACCTTCGGTGAGACAAAGGGTTGATAATGGCATAAATTCACCGATCAAAAAAAAAGAAATCCGTTATCAGCCTAAAAGCCGATAACGGATTTTTTTTTGAAAGGACAGACACCATGAAGCTTACCGGCGCACAAATACTGATGGAAGTACTGAAGGAAGAAAAAGTCGAAACGATTTTCGGGTATCCCGGCGGAGCCGTCATTGATATTTATGATGCATTGGCAAAAACAGATATTCGACATGTACTGGTCCGGCATGAGCAGGGAGCCGTGCATGCAGCCGATGGATATGCCAGGGCTGCCGGTCGAGTGGGAGTCTGCCTGGTGACATCGGGTCCCGGAGTGACCAACACAATAACCGGTATTGCATCGGCCTATATGGATTCCATTCCCATGGTCATTCTCAGTGGCCAGGTTCCCACCGGTCTCATCGGCAACGATGCCTTTCAGGAAGTTGATATCGTCGGCATCACCCGTCCCTGTACCAAGCACAACTATCTGGTAATGTCTATTGAAGAACTGGCCACAACCGTCAAAGAAGCTTTTCATCTGGCCCGCTCCGGGCGGCCGGGTCCCATTCTGGTGGATATACCCAAAGATATTACCAAACAATCCATAGAATATGTTCCCGTTAATAAGATTAAGCTCAAGTCTTACAACCCGACTTACAATCCGAACATGAAACAACTAAAGAAAATTGTAACCCTTATTGAGCGCAGTGAAAGACCAATCATTTTTGCCGGCGGCGGGGTGATTCTTTCGAAATCCTCTGCGGAGTTAAATGAATTGGCGCGCAAGGCCCAAATTCCGGTCACCACATCCCTGATGGGGTTGGGAGCGTTTAGGGAATCAGACCCGTTATCGCTGGGAATGATCGGAATGCATGGAACCTACCAGGCTAATATATGTACGGCCGAATGCGATCTAATTTTGGCCGTCGGGGTTCGTTTTGATGACCGCGTCACCGGAAAAACTGATGCGTTTGCCGCCCAGTCTCAGATTGTTCATATTGATATTGATCCCACCACAATTCGCAAAAACATTCCGGTAACGATTCCGGTTGTGGGGGATTGTAAAATCAGCCTGCAGCATCTCAACCGTTTGGTCGATCAGGTTGATCTGGGAGACCTGACTGTGAAACGAAAAAAATGGTTTGACCGGATCAATGAATGGAAAAACACCAACCCTCCAGCCTACCAACAAACGGATAAGATCAAACCGCAATTTGTAGTCGAAAAACTCTGCGAACTGACTAAGGGGGAGGCCATCATCACCACGGAGGTCGGCCAGAACCAGATGTGGGCCGCCCAGTATTACCAATATGACCGACCCAATCACTTTATAACCTCGGGGGGCTTGGGTGCCATGGGGTTCGGGTTGCCTCCCGCCATCGGTGCCCAGGTTGTCTGCCCGGATCAAATGGTCGTGGATGTCGCCCGTGACTCCACCATCCAGATGAAT
>JAJRVC010000106.1 GCA_024277475.1 Deltaproteobacteria bacterium | reverse complement strand
TCCTGACACCTGCCACCTGAACACTGGAACCTTTAGACTTTAACCCTGAACGCTGAACCGTAAACCTTTGAACCCTTTACTATAATGACAGAGCCCCTGCTAAAAGTCGAGCATCTCCGAATCGAATTTAACACCCGTCGGGGCATCCTGGTGGCGGTTGATGATATATCATTTGAAATTCTGCCCGGCGAGGTTTTTGGAATTGTAGGGGAATCCGGCGCGGGCAAATCCCTCACCGGCCAGGCCATCATCGGGCTATTGGAACCTCCCGGCCGCATTGCCGCAGGACGGATTTCTTTAAACGGCCGGCGCATCGATAAATTACCGTACCATCAAATGCGGCGCATCCGCGGCAAAAAAATCGGCATGATATTCCAGGACCCGCTGACCAGTTTAAATCCCCTCTTCACCATCGGAAAACAGCTGACGGAAACTATCTTAACCCATTCTGAAATGAGCCAGGATCAGGCGCGCCAACATGCCATCGCACTCTTGGATGAAGTCGGCATTCCAGCCGCCGAAAAACGCTTTGGTCACTACCCCCACCAGTTTTCCGGCGGTATGCGCCAGCGGGTGGTGATTGCCCTGGCCCTGTGCGTCAACCCCAGCCTCATCATCGCCGACGAACCCACCACGGCACTGGATGTTTCCATCCAGGCACAGATCATCAAACTGTTGGAGCGCCTTTGCACGGAATACAATACCGCCGTAATACTGATTACCCATGATATGGGGGTTATCGCGGAAATCGCTGATCGGGTGGCGGTGATGTATGCCGGACGGCTGGCGGAGATTGGAAATGTACGCGATATCGTCAAGGCCCCACAACATCCCTATGCTCAAGGATTTATGGACTCTATTCCGTCTTTGCATCATCAGGTCGAACAACTCACCCAGATTGACGGGACCATGCCCCGGTTGACGGAAATCCCACCGGGCTGCGCCTTTCATCCACGCTGCCCGCACTGCTTTGATCTCTGCCGCAATCAAAGGCCTGATTTGATGGACGTCCAACTTTCAAGGGTTGCCTGCTGGCTTTATGATAACGAGAAATGAAATGGCCAAACAAGCTCAACTGAAAATAAAAACGACCCCCCTGCTGCGCGTCACCGGGCTGAAACGCTATTTTGATATCTCCAAGCCCCTGCTAAATCGTCTGCTTGAACGCCAGCCCCGACAGATTCTGAAAGCCGTCGTCGGCATCAATTTTGAAATTTACAAAGGGCAGACTTTTGCGCTGGTGGGAGAGTCTGGCTGTGGTAAATCGACAGTGGCTAACCTGGTGGTGGGTCTTCACCTTCCGACGGCGGGAAAAATCGAATTTGACGGCATTGAGATGGCATCGGTGACCAGCCGGTCCCAAATAAAGCTAATGCGCCGGCGAATGGCCATGATTTTCCAGGATCCCTACGCCAGCTTAAACCCGCGCTGGCGCGTAGCCGCCATTGTCAGTGAGCCCATCCGGGCATTCGGTTTGCTGAAAGGAAAACAGACTATTTCCCGGCGTACCGGCGAATTGCTAACCCAGGTAGGCCTTTCGCCGGCTGACGGTGAAAAATATCCCCATGAATTTTCGGGAGGTCAACGCCAGCGCATTTCCATTGCCAGGGCACTGGCCAGCGAGCCTGACTTTATTATCTGTGACGAACCGACGTCTGCGCTGGACGTCTCCGTACAGGCCCAGATATTGAATCTAATGAAGGGCCTGCAGGAAAAGTTCGATTTATCCTACCTGTTCATCTCACATGATCTAGCCGTAGTGCACCACATGGCCGACTACGTGGGAGTGATGTACCTGGGCCGGCTCTGTGAAGTGGCCCCGGTGGACGCAATTTTCGGCAATCCGCTTCATCCCTACACCCGGCTGCTGCTGGACACTATCCCGGACGTGGAAATGACCGGCCGCCATACGGTACCGGTTGCCGGTGAAATCCCCAATCCCATTGATCCGCCAAGCGGCTGCACCTTCCATCCGCGCTGTCCGCGAGTCTCGGCCCAATGCCGCAAGGCAATTCCGGAACTGATAACCCGGGCCAACGGAGTTCAAGTGGCGTGTCCGATAGTGATCGGGGAACAGAACCGGTATTCCGAACCAAGACAAGCCGGAAATCCGAAATAAAGGGATCGCTGTGATATAGAGGCAGCTCCCCGACCGCATAGGCATGTTCCACGGTGATATCAAGCAGCTCGAAACCCTGTTGATCCAGTACGTTGCGAAAATTTTTAGCGTTCGAATTATGCACTTTCAAGCTAACTGATATTTTTCGCGCAACCTGCGGGAAACTTCACGGACAACCTTAAAGGCCTTCTCAACCGTTTTTTCACCATCCGGATTTACCAGGCAGCAGGTGGCCGGCGAAATCAGGCTTTTTGACAGCAGATAGTCTTTGTCGATACCCTTTTTATCAAGAACAGCCCATATATTTTCAAGCTGGGCGATGAGGGTGTCAATGTTTTCGACTTCAAAGGGTTCGAAATTTGTCGGTACGATTCCCCAGACAATCACCCCGCCGTTAGCCAGAAACCTCTTAATCGAACCTGCATAGGTGGGAAAAATTTCTCCGTTCAGGTAGACGTCCAGCGACAAAACATCCATATCCTGATTCAGTAGAAAATCCCAGTCCGGATTGCCGCACAGGTGGATTCCGCACGGGCGTTCGATCATAGAAAGAAATTCTTCCATATCTTTGCGGGCGGCCGTGCTGTCATAGCCGGAAAGTGCGCTGAACAAAAACTGCAACCCCGGTTCATCAATAAACATAAAAGCATTGGAGTTTAGCTTTTTCAGGCGCTCCAATTGAACGTTGATACGCTTTGCCATAAATTCATACATAAAGGGCCGCACGGTGTCGTCAAAAATTATGGGACGTTTGTCCTGGTCCAACACATTCAGCCCGAAACTGATGGGCCCTTCAAGCTGCCCCCTGATGGCCGGCCGCTCGGAAAGATCAAGCTCCAAAAAACGGTGGTAGACATCCGAGTATTGGTCGCTGATATCAAAATAATCCGCTTCCTCGAAATGTGCCAGGGTTTCTTCAAGTTCGGCGACAAACTTGTCCATGGAAAACGCCAGGGTCTGGTTGTCCATATCCAGCACAATACCGGGGAAGTGCTCTGAGGCCTGAACATACATGTCTTCATAATAATTCAAGCGCGGAAGCTGGGGCCAGAAGGGAATATCCAAAGACAAAGCGGCCTCAAGCGCCGCGGCGGTATCCTTGTGCGGCATGACCGCCATGGCGGTGGTTAGCAAATCACCTGGAATAGGCAAAATAGACTCCTTATTTGATTTCGGTTTTGTGATCTGGGATTTAGGATTGTAAGCACAGGCCGTACCCTTGAACTGATTGAACGTCGAATATTGATGTGGCCGCAAAAAGGCACAAAAAGCACAAAAATAAAATTTCACACTTAATAATTACAATAGGTTATAAGATCAAAATTCAAGAATTTTGACTTTTTACGGGTATGAAAATAACAAAGACCAAAGTTTCTTTTTCGATTAAACTAGCCGTTTTTTAGCCGGTGGCTCCGCTTTTATACCTTCTAAACGCCAGTCTCCAGTAACAAGCAACCAGCATCCGGTCCCCAGCCTAAATTTCCTTTAACAAACGGTTGGCCGGGGACGTTTCCATATCTTCTCTGAATTTTTCAATGGCAGCAGACAGCGCCTCAAATTCCTCATTCCTTGCTACGGGAATGCTGTTGGTCCCATTTTGTTCTATAGCATCAATCACAAATTTTATGGTGAGGGTATTGATCGCGCGGGCCGGCTGATAACCAAATCGTTGATCTTCCCTGGTCCGGGTTTCAGCAATCACCCTGCTTTCAACGAGTTCATATAAAATGTTGTGAACAAGTCGAATGGGAATTTTAAGCCGGTTGGAAATCTCCGTATCGGTGAAGGGTCTGACCCCTTTTTCAAAATTTTTTATTAACAGATGTGCAATCTGCAAGGTAAGCACTTTTTTGAAAGCATGGCTGACCTTGTGGCTGTCAGGCTCATACTGATAGGTATCGACATTCTGGTTGGCAAATGAAAGCTCGGCTCCGAACAACACAATCCACCAACTGATCTGCACCCACATTAAAAATAATGGCAGCGCGGCAAAACTTACGTAAATGGCGCCATATTTTGCAACCCCTATTTGAAAGCTGATATAGAAAATTTGGACAACCTGGTAAATGCTCCCGGCCACAACGCCGGCGATAATACCAGCCTTTAAATTAACTTTGGTATTCGGCATCAAGACGTAAATGACCGTAAAAAGGATCCAGACAACTACATAGGGGATCAGCTTGAAGCTCAAAAAGATAAGCGAACTAATCATCCCCAGCAGTTTTACTTTATGCATCAGCGCGGTAATCTGGCTGGTTATGAAAACCGTTGCACTGCTGGATATAAGCACAAGCAAAGGGCTTATCAGCAGAACGGAAAGATAATCACTAAATTTTCTGCCCCAACTCCGATGTTCCTTAATCTGCCAGATTTCATTTAGCGATGCTTCAATATGGCTGAGTACTTTGATCACCGTCCAGAAAAGGAGAACCAGGCCGATACCGGCAATTAACCCGCCTTTGGTAGATTCAAGCAGTGATTGGGCAAATTCGACGACCTTGGTCATCACCTCCTGTTGGGCGGGAAATTGTTCGAAGAGTTTTTTTTCTAGAATTTTTTCAAAGCCAAACCCTTTGGCAATCCCGAATAACATCGCAACCACCGGGACAATGGAGAGCAGTGTATAAAATGTCAGTGACGATGCCCGAACAAAACACTTGTTCTCATAAAAACCACGCACGGTGAGAATAATAATTCTGAGTTGTTTGATCAGAAATGATTTGCCGAAGGGAAGATCTTCAAGCCGGAGACGCCAGATATCGGTAGTGATAAAATCGATGGTACGAGTGATCCCGCCCTGAATATCCTGCATTGAAAACCTTTTCACTTTGTCTACCCGGTGTGGGTTTATTAGGTTTGTTGTAATAGTTCACCGCAGACGCGAAGGGCGCTGAGGGTAAATTTTTTATTGCTTAAGGAAAATCCCGTAACAATTTTCCGACAGTCGGTTAAGGACAGTGGAATAAATATAATACCCAAAGCAAGCTTATATGCGCAAGAGATCGGTGCAGATCGAGTAAAAAACCGCTTAATTTAGGTTAAAGCCTTCAGCTTTGAGCCTTGAGCCTTCATCTTTCAGCTTTTATGTCAAGTGCTCCCCAGGTTTCGTCAACGTTGCGGACGTATAGATAGTGCCCGTCCACGAAGCCCTTTTTATCCATGGGCACTGGCGTAAGTTTCCAATTCAGAAATGAGCAATTTTTTCTCTGAGCAAGGCCGCACAAGGGTTTATGTTGAGACGTACTTTTCGTACCTCGCAGACGTAAACCCGCGGAGAACGCCGCTCAGAGGAAAAAGGGCCATTTATGGATAGAAACTAGATAGCATAACGCTCAAGACTGCTATCCACTATTCTTCAATCTTCAATCCAGACTCGTCCGGGTTAAGATTTTCTATATTATTATTATCAGCATTACTGCCTGATTTCAAAGCTTCTGCGGCCGAATACGCTTCGCGGTATTTTTCCGCGCTGGAAGCAAATAATTTACTCTGCGGTAGCAACCGCGTTTCTGCTATCATGGCCTCGGCTTCATCTTGAGTGACGGTTTCAACCATTTGAGGACCCAGGTTATCTCCAACGGTGGTCCTCTGGAAATCCGACAAAAAAAAGATCCCTTCCGGCTCCGCCAGATTGGTCACTTCAAGTCGGCTTTTTTCGAATGTAATAAGTTCGGTCGCATTTTGGCTTGCCATGATAATAAAATCAGCTTCCCGGGCTTGGGCATAGGCCGTATGGGTCTGGATTTTAAATACATGTGAGAGCACTTCCTCCTTTGCCTTCACCTGAAACCGACCGTCTCCGCGTTTTAACGACAGAAAAGATACGCTGGTTTTTCTGGCGGAATTATAGTTGCACTGAAGAATCGTAAGGGTTGTCTCCGGCACCAATGAAAAAATGGTACCGTCGATAAGCCGGCAAAAAATCCGGCCATTTTTCCGGGTGCTGATCGTGTCGCCATGATAGAGGGGCAAACCGGTTCCGGCCCGGTACCCCACAGTCGGTTCACGGTGAAAAACAACCACTTCCCCCCGCACAGCTTGTATTATTCCCACCGGCAACCCGCTGCCGCCTTGAAATACTTCCTCGACAACAGCATCCGCAGGCAGCGATTTTTCTACAATGGTCATTTCAGCAACAGACGGTTGCCCGAATAGAAGTAACACTAGAAATAAGCACGATCTATAAATGAGATTATTTCTTAACGCCGGCATTTTGGGACTCCTGACCCGGATGAACCGGAAAACGGAATAAGATTATGTCTGAAAACTTTGAACGGAAACTCCTGAATTTTTGAACCCTTACGAAAGAACAGCACCCCGGAACGGTGAACGCATTCATTTTTTCAAAAGATATGTAAATGTAACAATATCTAAACGCATTGTAAAGCAGGGTTTCTGAAAAGGCGGACTGAAATTGCATCCCCGGCGAAAAAAATATGCTTGACAACAGAACCTGCTTTGGTTATCCGGATGAGGGTTGTTTGCGCTTATGGACGCTTCAACAGGCTGGGTTGCAGCTGAAACTGAATTGGACATGGGTCCAATTAAGGAATTTAAGGTATTTCATCAGAAGTATGGACAAAAATTAGCACTTTAAAAATGGAAAAAAAACAAATTGGTTTTATCGGCCTGGGAAACATGGGCAAACCCATGGCGGCTAATCTGCTCAAAGCGGGGTACCGTGTTACCGTCTTTGACGTGAAGCCGGAGCCGATTCAAGAACTGTCATGAAAGGAGGGTAAATAAAAATCGGTATGGGTCCGGGGTTTCCTGATCTTTTTTGGAAACGGCTGTATTGTCGACAATTTTAACCATGAAAGGAGATCAAACATGTTCAAAAGAGGATTAATTGGAATGTTGGTTCTGGCAATGGCGTTAGGCTGCTTCATCACATTTCCACAGCAGGGTGTGGCGGCGGATAAAAAGATTACCATCGCTAATTTCGGCGCCCTGCGCTTCGACCCGGCGGTAATGATCACCAATGCCCGTTTCTTCAGAAAAAACCGTATCGAGGTGGATGTCATCGAGGTTCCCGACACTAAGATTTATGTTGAAATCAGCAAATCCCTCGCACTGGGTGAAAGCACCTTTGATGTGGTCAATGTGTCTCACTACTGGATGGCGGACTTTATCCGAGCCGGTTTTTTAGCTCCCATCCCGAATTATCCCCAGGATCAGTGGCAAAAATTCAGCCCGGCGGTTCGGGGTGCTTTTGGGGCCGATGGAAAAATTTATGCCTCACCCCAGTGGGGCAACAGCCGGGTGCTGATTTACCGCAAGGATATGTTCAAAGCCGCCGGACTCGATCCCGATAAACCCCCCAAGACCTGGAACGAACTCGTTGAGTATGCCAAAAAGCTGACCCTCGACAAAAACAACGACGGCGTTATCGATCAGTGGGGTTTTCATTATGCCGGCGGCCGACCGGAATTCGGACTGGAGACTTATCTTCAGTATCTGTATGCGTCCGGTGGCAGGATATACGATAAAAATGGTAAATGTATTGTCAACAGCCCCGAGGGCGTGGCAGCACTGCAGTTCCTGGCGGATTTACGTAATAAATACAAAGTCGTTCCCCAGGGGGTGGCCGATTATGTGGAAGGAGACAACTGGGATGCCATCATCAACGGCATTGCAGCCATGACCGTAGATGAACCGATGATTCTTTTTAATACCGTCAAACAAAATGGTGCAGACAAGGTAGGCGCCGCCATCTATCCGGTTCGGGACCTCAAAAATCCCGACTGGGGCGGTATTGCAGCGCTTACCGGGTTTGCTGTCAATGCCAATTCGAAAAACAAAGAAGCGGCCTATAAATACGCCATCAATTACGGCGGCTATCAAGCCCAGAAGACGGAAGTTGTAGATGAAGGTAATATCGCCTGCATCCCGGCCGTATTTGACGACCCCGATGTGAAGAAGGCTGATATCATCGGACCCTATGTGGATGTGCTCAAGGCCAGTGTTTCCAGAAGTATTGCTGAAAGATGGCCGCGCTATAAAGAAACCGAGGATATTATGGCCAAGGCGATTATCAGCGCTATTCTGGCCCGGGAGACCCCCCAGCAGGCATTGGATAAAGCCGCTCAAAAGATCAATGCGCTAGATTAGCAGCCCCCATGTTGTTTACCCTGCGGGAAAGCTGAAAGGGTAAAGGGTGCAACCCTTTGCCCTTTTATTACCACATCCCCGACAAGCCGGAAAAGAAATGCCATGATTCAATTTTTCGAAATTCTTCGGTTCGCTTGTTTTAAAATAGATAAAGCGCAGGGTCATCAATATTCGACGTTGGGCGTTCGGTGTTCGACGTTCAATCAATTCACTGTTTGTTCCGGCCAG
>JAJRVC010000105.1 GCA_024277475.1 Deltaproteobacteria bacterium | reverse complement strand
ACCGTTGAATTTCTGCTGGATTCAAATGACAATTTTTACTTTATGGAAGTTAATGCGCGCATCCAGGTCGAGCATCCGGTTACTGAATTGACCACCGGTATCGATTTGGTAAAAGAGCAAATAAGGCTTTCGGCCGGCCGAATACTCGACTATTCATTTGACGATTTGAATAGGCGCGGCTGGGCCATCGAATGTCGCATCAATGCTGAAGATCCTGAGCGCAACTTCCTGCCTTCACCGGGAACCGTTGAGGAATATATTCCACCGGGCGGTTTTGGTGTGCGCCTGGATACTCACCTGTACCAGGGTTACGAGCTGCCGATCTACTATGATTCTCTCATCGCAAAATTGATTTCCTTTGACCTCACCCGGCAAGGGGCTATTTCGATTATGAAAAGAGCACTGACGGAATTTGTAATCTCACCCTTGAAGACCACCATCCCGCTTTACCGCAGGATAATGGATGACCCTTTTTTTCGGAAAGGAGATTTTGATACCGGATTTATACGCAAGTTTGTACCGGAGGAAGAGGAATTTGATTAAATTGTCAAAATTTACTATTTGATGGCTTAACAATTTTTCTAATCAACCAAGGAGCGCCAAGCCATGTCCGAAGCACATTTGCTTTACAGCGTTGAAAACAATGTCGCCTTTTTTACCATCAACCGCGAAACGCAGCGCAATGCCATCAGTATAGACGCCATTGAACTCTTTTTAAAATACCTGGATGATGCTGAAAAAGACCCAAACGTTCGCGTTATCCTGGTGACAGGATCCGGAGCAAAAGCCTTCTGCTCGGGAGCGGATCTTGCAAGTGCGATAGACGGCAAGATTGAAAGGGGGTTTAAAAGTTATGCCGGCCTTCTTAAAAAAATGGCCGGATATCCCAAACCGGTGGTGGCAAGGGTCAACGGAGTCTGCATGGCGGGCGGCATGGGGCTTATGCTGGCCTGCGACATTGTGATTGCAAAAAATGAGGCCATCTTCGGCACACCGGAGATAAATGTAGGGCTCTGGCCCATGATGATCGGTGCCCTGATTTACCGCAACATGCTTCGTAAAAAAGCCATGGAAATGGTGCTGCTGGGCGAACGGCTCAGCGCTGCGCAGGCGGTTGAGTTGGGTTTGATTACCCGGGCGGTACCGTCGGAAAAGCTGGATGATGAAGTTGGGCAAGTTTTGCAAAGCCTGGCCGCTAAGAGTCCCATTGGAATGAAGATCGGCAAGGAAGCATTTTATGCCGTGGCTGATATGCCTTTTGAGGAGGCGGTCGATTTTCTCTCCGGCAGAATTGCGGAGGTCGCCGCCACTGAAGATGCCCGGGAAGGCATCACGGCGTTTTTCGAAAAACGAGAGCCGCTGTTCAAGGGTAAATAGGTTACTATTTACTGGGTACTGGTCACTGGGTATTGGGTACTGGTTGTTGGTTGCGGGTCCCTCGTTTTCGTAAGGATCGTTAGGCCCGAAAAGCGAACCGCTGAATGTCGAGAGATTGAATCGCTTCACTCAATCTTTTTTATAAATAGATAGAATACATTCAATCGTCATTCGTCATTCGTCACTAATTGGTGACTGTCCATCGAAAAAATATAATATGGGAAAGCAGGTTAAAAATAATCCTGCCTTCCTATTAAATTAAAAAGGAGGTTGCGATTGAGTTTACAAAACAAAGTCGTCGTCACTTGCGCATTAACAGGGCTGTTGACCGATCCGGTCAAATTCAACGTGCCGGTAACCCCGCAGGAAATGGCTGATGCCGCCGAACAGTCTTATAATGCCGGTGCATCGGTACTGCACTGTCACTTCAGAGATCAGGGGGAGGGCATGGGCGCCTTTCCGGCCTGGGATTTGAAGACCGTCGGCAGCATTTTATCCGCCATCAGGGAAAGGGTCCCGGATATCCTGATTTGTATGAGCACCGGCGTCCTCGGTGAGGATATTTCCGGCCCGGTTGGATGTCTGGAGGCATTTAAACCGGAACTTGCCGCTTGCAATGCCGGCTCACTGAATTATATGAAAATTCGTAAAGACGGCAACTGGGCCTGGCCGCCGGCTCTTTTTGACAATCCGGTGGAAAAAATTAAAAAATTTCTGGATGTCATGACAGCCAATAACATCGTACCGGAATTCGAATGCTTTGATACCGGTATTGTGCGCAGTGTGCGCATGTTTAAAGCCAATGGCATGTTTGACGGCGAACCACATGTGTCCTTTGTGATGGGCGTGGACAGCGGAATGCCGGCCAATCCGGACCTCATTGCGATTCTGAAAGAAGAATTACCGGAAAATTCACATTGGCAGGTTATCGCCACAGGTCCCGGGCGGCAAAAAATCTGGAATCTTCACCGTCGTTGTCTGGAATTGGGGGGCGATGTCAGGACCGGTCTGGAAGATACCTTTTACCTGCCCGCTGGTGAGAGGGCAACCACTAACGGCCAACTCATAGAAGCTCTGGTAAAGATTGCACGTGAAGTAGGTCGGGAACCCGCAACAACAAATGAAACGAGGGAGATGTTGGGAATTTTAGGGTAAATACAAGTGGATTTAGCTCAAAGCTGAAAGGTCAAAGCTCAAAGTAATTAATGAGAGATCAATAGTCTAATTATTTGGGGAAATGAGCATTTTTAACGGGGACTTCGGGTCTTTAATCCCTTCTTTGTCTTTAACTTTGAACGTTGAACCCAGAACCTTGAACCTGTGAACAGTTATAAACCCTATACAAAAGGAGATAGCTATAAAATGGCACAGAAGTTTAAAACCAAAGTCACTGAGATGCTGGGCATTGAACATCCGATCCTTTGCGGGGGCATGCAGTGGATCAGCCGGGCGGAAATTGTCGCCGCGGTAGGCAACGCCGGGGGAATCGGTTTTATCACCGCTGAAAGTCTTGAGACCCCGGAAGATCTTCGTGAAGAAATTAAAAAAATCCGTGATCTCACCGACAAACCCTTTGGAATTAATTTATCCATGGTCCCTGAATTTGGTCAGCCGGAAAGAACCCTTAAGTTTTGTGATGTCGTTGTCGAGGAGGGTGTGAAAGTCGTTGAAACTGCCGGAAGAAGCCCGAAACCTTTAATGCCGAAACTAAAAGAAGGCGGTGTAAAAGTAATCCACAAACTCACATCCGTAAAACATGCCCTGAGCGCACAGCGTCTGGGAGTCGATGCGGTGACAATGATCGGCTTCGGCTCCGGCGGTCATATCGGCAACGATAATGTGGCATCGTTTATTTTGCTTCCCAGAGCGATTGCGGCTTTGGACATCCCGGTCATTGCAGGTGGTGGAATTTGCAATGGCAGGGGTTTCCTGGGGGCATTGGCGATGGGAGCCGAAGCGGTGCTCATGGGAACCGCCTTCATGATGACCCGGGAGTGTAAGATTCATCAAAACATAAAAGACCGCCTGATTGAAACCCAGGAAACGGATACAGCGCTGCTTTTAAAGACGATTATGAATCCGATGCGCTGCATAAAAAACAAGCTGGCGGATGAATGCCTGGCGATTGAAGCCGAAGGTGCCGGTTTTGAAGAAATTATTAAGACAGTGGCCGGGGGTAAAGGACAAATTGCCTATGACAGCGGTGATCCGGACGGTGCTCCCATTGCCTGTGGTCAGATTGCCGGGTTAATTGATGAGATTAAACCCGTAGGACGGATAATTGAAGATATCCTATCAGAAGCGGATGGGTTGCTAAATCGGTTAAACGGATTGATGGTTAAGTAGATTCGTGAGTTGATTGGGTTATTCGTTGATTGAGTTGAATAAGTTTACTGGTTTTAATAGATATTATCCTTCAACCTTAATCAACTAATCACCCGGCCAACCTATCAACTATCCTTTTTCTGATCCTTTTACCGTAATCAACTATTCAACATGTCAGCCAATCAACTTCTACATTCAACCATTTGACCTTCGGTTCAATTGCATATATAAAATAGCAGGATCAAATTAAAACTGGAGGATATTGATATGTCGGATGTCAGTTTATTAAAGGGGAAAAAAATTCTCGTAGTGGATGACGAACCGGATATATTAGCTGTGCTGGAAGAATTGCTGGATATGTGTGAGATTATAAAGGCTGCTTCTTTTGAGGAGGCCAAATCATATATGGAATCCCGGGAATTCGACATCGTGGTGCTGGATATTATGGGCGTTGATGGATATGGTTTGCTGGAGATCGCCAAACGGAAGAATCTGCCGGCGCTTATGCTGACGGCCCACGCATTTACGCCGGACAATCTGGTAAAATCAATCAGGGAAGGTGCTGCTTCCTATATTCCCAAAGAGGAAATAACGGAAATCGCCGATTATCTGATCGACATACTGAATGCTGAGAAAGAGGGCAAGAGTCCCTGGCAGCCCTGGCAGGAAAGGCTGCCGCCCTCTTATTTTGAAAGGAGATGGGGTGCGGCCTGGAAAGACAACGACAAGGATTTCTGGGAAACATTCAGGGCCAGTCTTAAATCCCGCAAAAAGGGCTGATCCGCAAGCATTGCAAAGGACCGGCTCACAAAAAAACAACAATTTTTAAGATGTCCCCCAATAGTAATTTTTAAGTCGAAATCCTGTCCTGGGGTGCGACTCCATCATCGGTTACGCGATGGCAGGCAACTTTATGGCCGTTTGCTATTGACCGCAAAGGTGGTGTCTGTGACCAGCATTTGTCACCGGCATCGGCAAACGGACAGCGTTGCGCAAAACGGCAGCCCGGTGGCGGATCGATGGGACTGGGTGGATCCCCTTCCAGCTGAATCCGCTTGCCGCTTTTGCCATCCTCGGAAATAATAGATGGCACTGCTGAAAGCAATGACCAAGTATAGGGGTGTAGGGGATGTTTAAACAACGAGATTCGGTCGGCCTGCTCGGCTATTTTGCCCAGATACAGGACGATAATTTCATCGCACATATGCTGGATGACAGCCATATCATGGGAAATAAAAAGGTAGGTCAAGTTATATTCGCACTGCAGCTTTATCAGCAGGTTTAAAATCTGAGCCTGGATGGCAACGTCTAAAGCGGAGACCGGCTCGTCACAAACAATCAAATCGGGCCGTGTGGCCAGGGCTCGGGCCACACAGATCCGCTGGCGCTGACCACCTGAAAACTGATGGGGGAAAGCACTTTGTTGGTCCGGCCGCAATCCTACCTGGGTGAACAGTTTCTCTACGTACTTCCGGCGCTGCTTGGCAGTGCCGATTTTGTGAATTTTCAACGGCCGGGCGACAATGTCACCGGCTGTAAACTGCGGATTCAGAGATGAATACGGATCCTGAAAAATGATTTGTATTCTGCGGCGTAGCCTGCGAAGTTCCTTTTGACCGAGCTGGAAAACATCTTCGCCATCAAAAAATACAGTTCCTGAAGTTGCCTCGATCAAGCGCAGGACAGAAAGTGCAACGGTCGATTTGCCGCATCCGCTCTCTCCCACCAGACCCAAAGTTTTTCCACGGGTCAGCTCAAAACTGACCCCGTCGACGGCATAAACCGTTTGCACCGCAGCCAGGGGATGGGCCTTTGGAAGCGTAAAATAGGTACAGAGGCCTTCGACCTTGAGCAGCACGTTATCCGTCATCAACTGTCCCCCGCCGCCCAGCATACCGCGTAGTGATCTTCACCGACTTGCACCTCGCCGGGCATTTTTTCATGGCATTGCGGTTGCACCTGCGGACACCGTGGCCTGAATGGGCATTTTCCATCCAGCAAACTCAGGTGCGGCACAAAACCGGGTATCTCCGCCAACGCCTGCCGCACTGGGCCTGGATTGGTTTTGATATAAGGCGCACATTGGAGCAGTCCCCGGGTATAAGGATGGCGGGGATGACCGATGATCTGCTTCACCGGTCCCTCCTCCACCTTGTGCCCGGCGTACATGACAACGACCCGCTGGGCAACTTCAGCGATCACCCCCATGTCATGGGTGATTAAAATAATAGATGTGCTTCTGTTTTGCTGAATATCACGCAGCAAATCGAAGATCTGGGCCTGGACAGTGACATCCAAGGCGGTGGTAGGTTCATCGGCAATTAAAATGCTCGGCTCACAGGACAGTGCCATGGCAATCATGACGCGCTGGCGCATGCCGCCGGACAGTTCATGAGGGTATTGCCGTATCCGGCGTTCGGCCGCGGGAATTCGCACGGCACGCATCATATTGAGGGCCTGCTGCATAGCGGTTGATTTTGATACGCCCTGGTGGCGCTGGATGTTTTCAGCGATCTGGGTGCCGACCTTGAACACCGGATTAAGCGCTGTCATCGGTTCCTGAAAAATCATTGAAATGTCATTGCCCCGGACATCGCGCATCTGCCTTTCACTCAACTCGACCAGGTTCTGATTCCGCAACGATATTCGACCGGAAGCGATGCGACCCGGGGGGGACGGAATCAGTCTCATAACGGAAAGTGCGGTCATGCTCTTGCCGCAGCCGCTTTCGCCGACAATCCCCAGTGACTCTCCTGCCTTAACATGCAGATCAATCTGGTTGAGTACCCGGATATTTCCCCTGCGGGTAGCAAAGTCAACACACAATCCCTCGATCTGCAAAATTGGCTGCTCGCTGTGCATAATTTATAATAATCGCAGTTTCGGATTAAATGCGTCGTTTAATCCGTCGCCAATTAAACTAATGCTCAATACGGTCAGAAAAATAGCGACTCCCGGAAATGTGACCGCCCACCACGTATCCCAGATAAAATCCCGCGAAGCACCAATCATGTAACCCCAACTATAGGTATTCGGGTCTCCCAGCCCGAGAAAGCTAAGTGCGGCTTCAAATAAAATGGCTACCCCCACGCCCAGGGTACCGGCCACAATGAGCGGCGGCAGGGAGTTTGGAAGAATAATCTTCCACATAATGCTCCAGTTGCCGGCGCCGATGGCACGTTCGGCCAGGACAAATTCCCGCTGTTTTATTTTTAAAAACTCCGCACGCGTCAAACGTGCCACCGGCGGCCAACTGACGACCCCGATGGCAAAAATGATGGTTGGCAGACTCGGGGAAAAAAGTGCCACCAGCACCATGGCAAGCAGCAGGCCCGGTAACACCTGGAAAAATTCGGTAATGCGCATCAGCAGATTTTCCACCCATCCTCCGTAAAATCCGGCAAGCACACCGATAATAATACCGATGACGACCGTAAACAGGGTCGCCGAAAATCCGACCAGCACCGTGGTACGGGCACCGTACACGATGCCAGCCAGAATATCGCGTCCCAGGTAGTCGGTACCGAGCAGCAACTCCTCACCCGGCGGACTCATGGGAGCACCCACCATTTCAAAGGGATCGGTGGGATAAATTGACGGCCCGAAGATGGTCAGCAGGGTGATCAACACTCCTAACACCAAGCCTAGCAGCGCGGCCCTGTTGGCGGCAAACATGAACCAAGCCTCAAAAAAACGGTTCGAAGGTGCGATAACATCTGTCGCTGAATCGGTTACTTCCATGAGATTCTCCTACTTAATACGCGGGTCGAGCAAGCGGTATGATAAGTCTGTAAGCATGTTGACGACGACCACGATCAGGGTTGAAAAAAATAAAATTCCCAGTAAAAGTGGGTGGTCACGCCTCAAAATAGCTTCAAAAGCCAGCTGCCCCATGCCGGGCCAGGAAAATACCGTTTCCACCACAACAGCCCCGGCAATCATTTGGCTGAACTGCAGGCCCGCCATGGTGACTACCGGCAGCACGGCATTTTTTAAGGCGTGACGATACACTACGACCCTTTCGCTCAACCCCTTACTGCGCGCCGTGCGAATGTAGTCGGAGCCGAGCACATCCATCATGCTGGCCCGGGCCATCCGGCTGTAAATTGCCAAATAGATACTGGCCAGGCTGACTGCCGGCAGCACCAGGTGCCTGAGAATATCCAGAATGTAACTCAAACCCCGCGCTCCGGATCCCACTTCTTTCATCCCAAAGGCCGGAAAAATCGGAAACCAGTAGGCAAACAGGATCAGCAGCATGATTCCCGTCCAGAAAACAGGAGCGGCATAACCGGCGAGCGAGACAACCGTTACCACACCGCTGAAAAGACTTTTGGGTTTCTGGGCGGCAATAATTCCCAAAAGGGTGCCGAAAAAAATGGCCAGCACCAATGCGGTGATGACCAGCAAAAGCGTTGCCGGCAAGCGATCCATAATCAGGGAAAAAACCGGCTGGTCGTAGTTAAACGATTGGCCCAGGTCTCCTTTGGCCATTCGCACAACATAGGTCAGCAGCTGTTCGGGCAGGCTTTTATCGAGACCGTAATCAGCCCTTAGCTGGGCGATGAGTTCCGGAGTGGCGCCGCCCATTTCACCGACCAGGGTATCCACCGGATCGCCGGGGGCCAGGTGAAGCAGTAAAAAGTTGAGCACAATAACGGCCAGTAAAAGAATGGCTGAATAAATAATTTTACGCAAAAAGGCAAATAGAAATTTCACCCTTGCTTACCTTTCGGCTGCAAACCGCAATGATACGAATGGCAAGGCCGCGCCGGCAAGTTCCTGGAAATCCCCCCCCGCCGGTTTGGTGTTCAGATCCTATTTGGGCGCATGCCCGTCTTTCCAGTATATTTTGTCCATGGGTGCAGCAGCCCCCCATATGCTCGTAACGACATTGCGCAGATCCTTGTTGTAAATGCTCTGATAGGGTGCTTCGTGGGTCCAGATCAGCGGGACATCCGCGGTCAGGATCTGCTGCATCTCAACGTAAAGCGCTTTGCGTTTGGCAACATCTGTTTCGGTTGCAGCCTTTTCCATAACCGCATCCAGCTTGGGATTGCAGTAACCTGATGTATTGGTCCAGACCACATGCTTGCGGTTGTCACAGCGATAAAGCCGGTGCACGCCGATCATCGGATCCCCCCAGCTGTAAATATTACTCATGGTCATATCGTGCTGCCAGCCGGCGATGCGTTTGTACCAGGAAACAAAATCCGCCGGCGGCCGCAGCTGGACATCGATTCCGATTTTTTTCAGCTGGGGCTTGAGGTACTGGGCAATGGTGTCCATGCTGTCCGGTTCTCCGGGATACCATTCAATGGTGGCGGAAAAGCGCATCCCGTTAGCCTTGCGCGGAAAACCGGCTTCATCCAGCAGCTGGTTGGCTTTTTTCAGGTTATAATCATAGTGGGTAACATCGTTCGTATACCACGGAAATGAGCTGTGAAGGGGGCCGGTAGCCGGTTTCGAGTAGCCATAATGCAGTTTTTGGCTGATGAAATTTTTGTCGATGGCATGGGCAATGGCCTGTCGCACCCGGACATCTTTAAACTTGTCTTTGCGCAGATTAAATTCGAGAAAATAGATCGCTGCGATGCCTTCATAGCCCTTCGATGTAACAACCAGATTCTTCATTTTCGCAAGGCTTTCGATTTGTTTCAATCTCAGCCCGGAATTGAACATGCCTATATGAAACTCTCCCGTTTTCAAACCAATAAAATTGGCGTTGGGGTCCTTGATTCTGCGCCCGATGAGCCGGTCGAGATACGGCTGTCCCGGCCGAAAGAATTTGTCATAGCGCTCCATGACGAAGTAATCGCCCGGTTTGAATTCCACCAGTTTAAACGGCCCCGAGCCGATGGGCTTGGTATTGGCCGGATTTTTCCGAATCGGACCGTGTTCTTCTTCATTGTAAACGTGTTTGGGTAAAATGGGCAGCAGAGGGGGCGACAGTACCAGGAACAGCGCCGGGTGCGGTTTGCTGAGCTTGAACACGGCGGTATACTTGTCCGGAGTTTCAACGTGATCCACCGGGCCCAGCATCGACGGTCCGAAAGAGTGGTTTTTCTTTACAATCTCAAACGAAAAAGCCACATCTTCTGAAGTCACGGGTTTTCCATCGTGAAAGGTGGCGTTTTCCACCAGGTGAAAGGTGTAGGTCAAGCCGTCATCGGATACCTCCCAGCTTTTAGCCAGGTACGGTACCGGCTGCCATTTTTCATTGATTTCCACCAATGAAGCAAAAATTTGTGTGCCCGGTATTGCCGTGGCCGCCCCGCTTTGGATGGCAAGGTTGAAATGCCGTGGAAATTGGCCATACCCGGCAACGAGATCTCCGCCCCTTTTAGGAGATTCTGCATAACCGGTGGTAAGCCCGGCAACAAACAGCATAGCTGCAAGCAACAACAGATAAGTGCTCCAGGTTTTGAATTGTGTCCTCATAAAATCCTCCTTTTTCTCTTTTACGGCTGAATGCTATATTTACCAACATTATTTATAAGCCTATTGTTCGTTACAAGTCAATTCCGCATTTCAGATTGAAATCAAAACCTGCCCCATGATCGTTCAGGAAGAATACCGACTTCTTTTTCAATTACTTTCGCCGAATCCGAGCCAATATCTAAAAGTGTTTCACTATTTTGCCGGATTCGGCTCCCCGCCGAAGATGGTTCCCCATACGGGAATATCCTTCAAGTCTATTGGATCGATTTCAAGCGGATCGGCTTCGAGCACGCAAAAATCCGCCTTTTTGCCGAACTCGATGCTGCCGATTTCACGATCCAGGTGCAGCTGAAAGGCATGCTCGATGGTCATGGCTCGCAGTACATCCTGAACCGAGACCCGCTGGTTGGGACCCAGAATGGTTCCCGTCTCGGCGGTCATGCGGTGGACCGTCGCCCAGGCAGCAACCCACGGCAGCTGCGGTGTTCCCGGTGGATCATTATGAAAACCCCAGGACACCCCGAGTCGTTTGGCCGTGCCGGCAGGGGTGATCTGATGGGCACGGTCGGGACCCTGCAGTTTCAGGTGGGTATCGCCGTAATAGTAAATCTGGGTGGTAAAAAACTGCACGGTCATTCCCAGCTCCCGGGCCAGGCGCAATTGATGCTCGGTGATGTTATAGGCATGGTCGATGCGGTGACGCATGTCGGGACGATAATGACGGCATTGCGCCTCTTTGACGGCATCCAGAACCACCTGGCAGCCGGGACGACTGTTGGCATGGGTTACCGTGGAAAGGCCGGCGTCATGCAAGCGGATGATTTGATCCGCGATCTCTGCGGGATCGCCCTGCATGTGTCCTTCAGGTGAACCGTCCCAGTACCCGGGCCAGCCGATGGGTGATGTTCGGGAAATAATGGAGCCGTCGGTGTACAGCTTCACCGCCCCGATGCGAAATTTATCAAATGCTTCGCCATCGGTTTTTTTAACCGCCCCGATAAAATTATCCACTGATCCGGCTTCCACGATACCGTTGCGCGCCCAGGGCAGATTGATGATCCGTACTTTGACCCCGGGCTTTGAAAGCAATCCCCGAAAAGTCGTCAGGGCCTTCTGAAATCCGAATGCACCGAAGGCGGCTTCGGTCACCGTAGTGTTGCCGGCTACGGTAAACAGCGGCAAAATGCGATGGATCTTTTCGGCACTGATGTCCGCCACCTCCGGTACGGCCGGCAATATGCTCAACAGCCCCTGGGCCTCTATGAGCGTCCCGTTAGGCCTGCCGCCGGTGTCCGTCTCAACACCGGCCGGCGGGTTGCTCGGATCCACGTTGGCTTTTTGCATCAAAAAGCTATTGGCCCAGAACCGGTGAAATACCAGATTGGAGACCAGAATCGGCCGATCGGTGGAAACATCATCCAATTCGTCAATGTGCAAAAAGGCGCCGGTTTTGTTCTCATCATAGGCCACCGCGTACAGTACCTCTCCGGGAGGAAGCTCTTTGTCCAGTTCTTTCAAGCGATTGAGGACTTCGGCCTTGGTGGGATAAACCGGAAAAAAACCGCCTTCGGGTCGCGGCCAGGGAATTTGGGCTACAAAGTGCCCGCTGTAAATAAGGGCTTGCAGCTCCACATGGGTATGGGCATCCACTAGTCCGGGCATCAGAATTTTATTTTCAAACGTGGTATCTACTTCAAACGGGCCAAAGGGGGAATTCTTCACCCAGCCGCTGATATTATCCAGTTGCCCCACGGCCAGAATTCGCCCGTCCTTGACGGCCACGGCTGAGGCAACAGGTTGCTCCGGGACCATGGTGATGATTTTTTTGGCTGGAAAAATAATGGTCTTTGCGGTCACGATATCCCTCTATTCATTTTTTTTATAAATGGTTCTTCCGCCGACGATGGTCTCCAATACCTTAATGTCCCTAATGGTTTCAGGTCGTTTCAAAGGATTATCGGAGAGCACGACCAGATCGGCATATTTCCCGACTTCCAGGGAACCTCGATTGTCTTCCTGAAAGATCTGCCAGGCCGCATCGATAGTGGTTGCCCGCAACGCCTGGAGGGCGGAAATCCGTTCGTCTTCGCCGATAATGTTGCCGCCGGTGGAGAGACGGTTGACGGCGCTCCAAACCAACAGGAGGGGATTAATGGGAGTCACCGGCGTATCCAGGTGGATGGTGAGGCGAATACCCCTTTCCAGGGCTGATCTGGCTGGATTCTGTCGGCAGGCTCGCTCGGGGCCCAGGAAAATATTATAATGCCGATCGCCCCAGTAATAGGCATGAGCGGAGAAGAAACTGGGCGTGATACCCAGCCGCTTTATTTCGTCCAGCTGATCGTGTCGAACCGTCTGGCAATGAATAAGGGTATGCCGATGATCTTCGCGGGGATATTCTTTCTGGGCCTGGTCTACGGCATAGATGATATCATCGATGGTTGCATCGCCGTTGCCGTGAATCGCGATTTGCATCCCGGCGCGGTGAAATTTTTTTACCAGTTCAACCATGACCGTCCGTTCGGTAACGGAATAGCCACGGTAGTGCTTGTCGCCTTTAAACGGCACATGGTAGGGCTCGGTCAGGTTGGCGGTGTATCCCTGGATGGAGCCGTCTCCGATGATTTTAGCAGCTCCGATCTGAAAAAATCCGGTATTGTGAGCCTCTGTCTCAAATTTTCCCTCGATGATTTTTTCCGAAAGTTCGGTGTCCGGCCAGATCATGGTCCTGAGCGGAATCTGCCCGAATTGAGAGGCTGTGGACAATCCGGTCAATAGTTTTTCGTCGGTCAACCCGGATTGAACCGTCGTAACGCCGTTTTGCGCATAATCTTTCACCGCCCATTTGACAGCGGCTATATTTTCCTCCACAGTGAGATTGGTTGCCAGCTGGGAGACCTTGAAATTGACGGCCTCTTCCAGTACTCCCGTCGGTTCCCCGGTCGCGGCCTCCCTGCAGATAACGCCGCCTTCGGGGTCGGGAGTATTCGCATTGATTCCGGCGGTTTCAAGGGTGAGACTATTGGCCATGCCGAGATGGCCGGATATGTGAATTATAAAAACAGGATGGTCTGTGGATACTTCGTCCAGGTCGGTACATGTCAGATAACGCTTTTCTATCAAATTTGTATCGTCATATCCGAAGCCGACCACCCATTTCCCCTTTTCCGTCCCGGCCGCTTTTTTCTTTAAGGCCTTCGTGACCTCTGAAATGCTAGTCATGGAACCGATAGGCGGACTGTTCAGGTTAACGCCAATTGCCCCGTAACCGGAAAAAGGAAAATGACCGTGGGCTTCAATAAAACCGGGAATCACGGTTTGGCCTTGCAGATCGACCACGACTCGCTCGCCGGTGATCCGTTGGTTGACTTCCTGGTTAGTGCCGACGGCATCAATGCGGCCGTTTCGGACCGCAATTGCCTCGACGGTGCTGTTTGTGGCATCCATGGTCAATATCGTGCCGTTGATAAAAATTCGAGTTTTATCGAACTGTTCTTTGTTCCCCGTAGTCATAGGTCTGCTCTCCCCTTAATTGGATACGCCATTATAAATATCATCCTAATTCTGATGTGGCTGCAAAAAGGCACAAAAAGCACAAAAATAAAATTTCACACTTAATAATTTTGACTTTCTACGAGATTGTCAATTCTATTTTTAGCCGAATTCGGCCCACCGGCAATAATTATATGTCTCGAAATCTCTATAACCAACCGAGAATATAGGAGTTTTTCTTGGTTTCTGAATTTGATCTGGAAATGGTATCGGTGAAGCTGATAAGCGGCTTCAATGGTCATAGCATGAAGCCCATCGTCCACGGTTATCAGAGCTTAACGGTGGCTGTCAACTTTAACCTGAATGGGACGATTTTTTATCCAAACAGCATTCAAAGGGATATGGAATACCAGTTATAAACGGCACTTTAGGCTTGTATAAGGTTAGAGAGTTTCCATCCATAAATGGCCCTTTTTTCTCTGAGCGGCGTTCTCCGCGGGTTTACGTCTGCGAAGTACGAAAAGTACGTCTCAACATAAACCCTTGTGCGGCCTTGCTCAGAGAAAAAATTGCTCATTTCTGAATTGGAAACTTACGCCAGTGTCCATGGTTAAAAAAGGCTTCGTGGATGGGCACTATGGAGCTATCAGATAAAGTGGGAAGGAATTTAAGTTGGCTTTGCCCGACTTGTGAGGGTGTCTTGTCCCGGCACAGCCTGCAGGAGTTTACTTTTTATCAAAAGAATTGAAAAACATCATTAATAGTCCCTTTAATTTGGGTGACATTTTCTCAAATTGAACGCCCAGTGCGATTGTTTTTCTCCCCTCATGTGAAACTTGAGACGCCCATACAATTTTTCCTGGTATGGTGACTTTCAAATCTTCGATGGGAAAATTTACCTGCACTTTTGCGTTTTTCATACCATTCTCAAAGGATAAAATTTCTGAATATGACTCAAGACCTATCGCATCCAGAATAAAGCGTACGCCGTCAATGGAAACATCGCTGGTACAGCCTGACAGGTAGATTGATGTGTTTTGCGAACCGTTTAAAAGAATTTCAATCCCCAATTCCAGCTTTAACTGAATTCGTCGGGCATCACGAAGCTTTTCGCGTGAATCGTCCATAGAAGCTTGGGAGCGAATTTTTAGAAGGTTCAATAGCCCATGTTCGATCTTGGGATATTTGGTACATATTTTTCTCAGCTTTTCCTTTGATATTCTTAACAGCTCAACTTGACTTTGGGTTTCAATGTAGGAATTACTTTTCTTGTCCCGATCAAACGGATAAACATCACCGAAATAATCATTTTCATATAAATACAGGACAGGTTCCCTGTAGACTTTTCCTCTGTCATCCATTGTCTGATACATCGAATCCTTCAGAACGCCGGATATAACGAAATAGATAGCGTCTTCTAAATCCCCAGTTTTTTTTACAGTATGATCCGATGGGAGGTGAATGATTTTCAAAGGAGAAAAAAGCGCGATAGATTCCTGAAAATTTAGCCGACAAAAAAATAATTCAACCGGCGTATCGTTTCCGGCAACTTGCTTCAAATTGAATAAAAATTTTTTAACTCCTGCTCTTGTTGGTGAATTGATTCGCCATTGCATAATCTTCAGGGCTATCGCTGCAGGAATCTTGCCCTTTTCAAGGAACAGTTTTGCAGCTTTGCTATACAGGCCTGCAGCGCCATTCAATACCCCATTTTTTTTTAGCTGATCTGCCTGCACTCTGATAAGGCCCGGCTCATCGGGATATTTTTTCAATAATTTGTGCAATATTTCAGAAGAATGAAGCACAATATCGTTTCTAATAATGTGGTCGACGATGCCCTTGGAGGTGCTGATTGGTGCGGCAACCGCTTTTAATTGATTTGTCGGCATAATACAGGTTTATGAAATCATACTAATCGTATGTGAAAAATTTACTATAGCAACTTTGTTAAAATATATCGGCTATTTTGCTTAAAGTATTAATAAAAAATTGCCGATGGGTTAATAAAAGGAAAAGCGGAGACAAATAAGGTAACCCTATTTATCCTGATGAATACTGAGTTTAGCCTGATAAAAAGTTCGCATTTTTTCGCCTATAAAAAATTTCAATTATATTATCAGGCGGTTAGTGGTGATTTTGTACTTTATAAGCCGGCTGGAATTACCTTAAAAGATATGCGGATTCGGCAACGGCTTCTCCCCCCAAAATTGTATATACAGAAAAAAAATAAGATTGAAGCCATCCAGGAGATTCAGAAAGTATTTAATTCACAGCTAAAACAGAGTATACAGCAAAACGACCTGGCCGATGTGCGAGACATTGTTCAAAGTGTCGTGAAAGTAACCTTGGAAGAACCGGCCAGCGGAAGCATCGAGGGGATCAAAGAGACGGTCGGTATTCTGGTCAGTGAATACACGAAAGATTTTAATGTTATCAAGAGCCTTTTAGATTTAACCGCCAAGGATTACACCACGGTTCTTCATTCCGTTAATGTGATGGCGTTAGCATTGGGCTACGCATCCTATGTCAATTATGATCGGGGCTCAAAAAAGACTTTGGGACTGGCTGCGCTGCTGCATGATGTTGGAAAAGTTCGGATAAAAACCGATCTTCTCCAGGCACCAAGGCAATTAACCGATGAGGAGTTTAAAGAGGTTCAACAGCATACCATAAAGGGATACAATATTTTAGACAATTGCAAATTTGCAAATTTCGAAATCAAAATGACGGCGCTTCAGCACCATGAAAAATTAGACGGCAGTGGCTATCCACTGCATGCAACGAATATTGCAGAGTTTGCTCAAATTGTGTCTATCATAGACTGTTACGAAGCACTAACCAATGATGACAGGCTGTATCGGAAATCAATGACCCCGCTAAATGCACTTGAGGCTATCCAGTCTGAAATTGTTGACACCGGAAAATTCTCAAAAGAACTCTTCAAGGATTTTGCACATTTACTTGTGCGGTTTTACAATTAATCTCTATTTAGAAGTCAGGATCTACAAAGGCGGTCGCACAAAACATCCCCTCGTCCGTGAATTTCGCATTCTGTTCAGGGCCGGGGAGGTGCCGGAAAGAGATTTTTGCTCATATCGTGATTGTCTCGTAGACCTCGTGATTGAAAACCTCAATTATCATCTCAGATTCTTCTTTGAGCTTCGGAACTGAAGCTTCAGTCTAATTCCATACTCACGACTCAGGCACTATTTTCCAACAAAGCATACTGGTTATAATTAGTTAGTATGAGTTATAATTAGTCTGTTTCTTAAATTAGTCTTGACACAGCACGGCGTAAGGTCTATTTTTTTTGAAATTTATAAATTCCGGCAGTTGTTACATTCATATAAACCATTGTTTTTTTTATTTTAAAATATAAATTAAAAATGCAAAAACTTTTATCTACCAAAGAGGCGGCGCAATTTTTAAATGTTAATGAGAAGATGGTCTACAGTCTCATATCCGAGAAAGGTCTACCGGCCACTAAAATTACGGGAAAATGGCTCTTTCCCAAGCATTTGGTGGAGCAATGGGTTGAAGCAAACACCATTAACTATCCGGATAACGGTGTTTCCCTTCCTCCTTACGAAGGTTTACTGATAATAACCGGAAGTAACGATCTCTTGCTTGATCAGGCCATTTTTTTGTTCAACAATCCTCATTCCGATCAAATAGCTGTTTTTGCAAACCTCGGTAGCATGGGTGGCTTAACAGCCCTAAGGAAAAGGCTTTGTCATATTTCTTCGAGTCATCTGCTCCAGGAGGATGAATCGGAATATAATTTTGATTTCGCTTTCGAGGAACTGGACCAAATGCCGGCGGTCGTCAATTTTTGCCGTCGTGAGCAGGGAATTCTGGTGCAAAAAGGAAACCCCAAAAAGATCACAACGGTGGCGGACCTTGCACAGGCAGGAATAAAAATCGTTAATCGATCGCTGAGTACCGGCACTCGCCTGTTGCTGGACAGGGAACTCAAAAAAGCCGGGATAAATAGTGACCAGATTGAGGGTTACTCTTATGAGGTTTCCCGCCACCTGGATGTCGGATTGGAAGTTCTGGCGGGGCGGGCAGATGCAGGCCCCGGTATTCGTGCTGTCGCCGGATTGCTGGATATTGACTTCATTCCGCTTCGATGGGAACGGTTCGATTTGATGATATCCAAAGAACGTTTTTTCGATGAAGGGATTCAGCGTTTTTTGGGACTGCTCCATGAAAAAGAATTTCGTGAAATGGCAAACCATCTGGAAGGGTATGATATCGATTTAGGCGGCAAAATGGTGTTTCCAACGGATTCCCAGAAGGAAGATTAAATTCAAAGGAGCGAAGGATGAAGCGGTTTTACATTTTAGTCTCAGGTTTGATTGCAGTTGTTTTTTTCATGTCATGGGGGGCTCTGGCTGGAGAAAAAATCTTAAAAATGTCGACCACGACAAGTACCCAGGCCTCAGGTCTGCTTGATGTGTTGCTGCCCGAATTGGAAAAGGATACCGGCATCCAGGTGAAGGTGATTGCCAAAGGAACCGGGGCGGCCATCCGGGATGGAATGGACGGCAATGTGGATGTGATTTTCGTACACGCCAAGGCCCGGGAAGAAAGTTTTGTTAAAGACGGTTACGGCACCCAACGTTATGCAGTGATGCACAATGATTTTGTTATTTTAGGCCCTGCCGCCGATCCCGCAAAGATCAAGGGAATGACCGATGCCCCGGCAGCACTGAAAAAGATTGCCGAATCCGAAGCCCTTTTCATTTCACGCGGAGATGACAGCGGCACCCACACCAAGGAGCAGGCGCTCTGGCAAAAAACCGGCCTGGAGCTTGAAAAGACAACCCATACCATCGTCAAAAAGGGCAAAAAACGGGAGATTTCCTTTGTCAGCCCCGCGGGTTCGGGGAAATGGTATCTATCCATCGGTCAGGGAATGGGAAAGACCCTCATGTTTGCTGATGAGAAACAAGCCTACACGCTGGCGGACAGGGGGACTTACATCAAATATAAATTCGGCCGTGATGTGCCCCTTGAGCTGGACGTTCTCTGCGAGGGCGATGCGTTGCTTTCCAATCCCTATGGTATCATTCCTATTAATCCGCAAAAACACCCCCATGTGAAGTATAAACTGGCTGAGGCGTTTGCCCAATGGCTGGTTTCAGACCGTGGGCAGGCGGTCATCGCCGATTACAGATTGTTGGATAAACAACTGTTTTATCCGGATGGCCGGTAAACCGGAAATCCGAAGCACGAAATCCGAAATACGAAAAAAATTAAAGATTCGAATGTTCAAAACGGTTTCTACCATGTTTTAGGTCTTCTGGGTTACTTTGTTCTGTTCATTTGAATTTTTGTCATTTGGATTTGTTTTGAATTTCCTTATATAGTGAGGTGTGTATGGAACTTCTCATAGACAGCTTTATTTCCGCCATTCTTCTGGTCGTTTCACTGGATGGTGAAATGATCGCCATTATCGGCGTTTCTTTGAAAGTAAGTTGTGCTTCGACATTATTAGCCGCTCTGATCGGTGTGCCCATGGGGTTTTCGATCGCCTTCAGCGAATTTTCAGGAAAACATATGGTTATCACCGTGTTGAATACATTGCTGGCACTTCCGACGGTGGTGATCGGCCTTTTTGTCTATGCCTTTGTTTCCCGCAGGGGGATCTTCGGCCCGCTGGATCTGCTCTATACTCAAAAGGCGATTATCATTGGGCAAATTATTCTAATTGTTCCGGTGGTGGCTGCATTTACCATTGCGGCTATCAGCCGGCTCGACGAACGTTATCGTAAAACAGCGATGACACTGGGGGCTAACCGCCGCCAAACCGTCTGGATATTATTCAGGGAGGCCCGTTTTGGAATCGTTGCTGCGGTTATCGCCGCTTTTGGCAG
Organism: Deltaproteobacteria bacterium; assembly: GCA_024277475.1. Next base: position 13,255 of record JAJRVC010000105.1, on the reverse strand, counting down.
GGTTATTTCCGAAGTCGGCATCAGTATGATGCTCGGCGGTAATATTAAGGGATTTACCCGCACCATGACGACGGCCATGGCGCTTGAATACGATAAAGGGTCCTTTACTCTTGCTGTTGCTCTTGGAATGGTGCTGTTGGGGTTAAGTTTCGGCATGAATATATTATTCCACTTCTTTCAGGGGCGGGTGCGGACCTGATGGAGTATCTTGTTTCACAATTGACCCGGGTATACGGGGACAGAACCGTTCTGAAAATACCGAGACTTGAAATCGCATCCGAACGTATTTATGCACTGCTGGGACCCAATGGCGCCGGGAAGACGACTTTGTTAAATATCCTGAGTTTCATTGAGGTTCCCAGTACCGGTCACATCCACTACCGCTCCCAACCGGTGAGATTCACCGAGTCCGAACTGCAGCGCCTGCGCAAAGAAGTCATCATGGTGGACCAGCACCCGATTCTCTTCACCACAACGGTTTACAAGAACCTGGAATTCGGATTAAAAATCAGAGGCATCCGTAAAAATCAGAGAGAGCGTATCATCGACGAAACGCTGGATCTGGTGAGGATGCGCTACTTTTCCAAAGCCCGGGCCCAGCACCTTTCAGGGGGCGAAACACAGCGAGTGGCCATTGCCCGAGCGTTGGCTCTATCGCCCCGGGTTTTTCTCTGTGATGAGCCCACGGCCAGCGTAGACATCGAGAATCAAAATATTATCATCAATATCTTAAAACAGATTAATGAGAGCAAAAAATTACCATTCTGTTCACCACCCACGATCGCCAGCAGGCGGCCGGGCTGGCGCAGTACACCCTAGTACTGGATCACGGGCAACTTGTGGAAAGCGTCTATGAAAATGTATTCAGCGGAGTTTTGAGGCTTGACAGTGCTGGAAAATTACATTGTGCGATCCATAATAAAATTTTTCTCCAAATACCGCAAAGGTACCATAACACCGGTAATCGAAGAGTTCGTGTCGTTATCGATCCGCAAAAGATCGATCTCGTCGATGCCGGGGATAAGCGTTGTGAACGAAACGGGGTGCAGGGCAGGGTGACCCAGGTGATGGCGGAAAACTCCAGGATCAGGGTGGTTGTTGATGCGGGCATCAATATTGTGCTCTTGATGTCCCCAAAAGAATATGGGCAAGCCCGTCTGCCGGTCGGTGAAATCGTTAGCGTCTGCATTCCTTCCGAGGCCATTCAAATTTTTAGTTAAGAATCAGAAACATCGCGTAATTTAAACAATTTATTCGAAATATGCTGCTTTTAGCGACACTGGCTTTATGCCATCTACATGGAATGTTGGAATAGTGGAACCTTGGTTCGAAGGAACAATATCATTCTAATTCCTACACAAACTTATTATTCCATCATTCCAGTTTTTTATCTCCCTTGACGAACTCCCCATTTGAATTGTATGGTCCTGTCGGAGAGATAGGAAATCGAGAGGCCGGGAAGTCGGGAAGCTATGAAGCCGGGACGCCGGGATGTCTGAAATCATTTTCAGTCTCCAGGCCTTCGAGCCTCCGGGCGTCCAGACCTTCCGGCCTTTTCCAGACTTGTTTTCAGAAGGGGTTGGCTAATGATTTTTCCGGTTTCAGGTGTTGAAGTAAACCCGCTGGTTCCTTTGGCAGTTGCTTTTATTGTCTCGTTTTTCACTTCAATGGGCGGTGTTTCCGGTGCGTTTCTGCTGCTTCCCTTTCAGGTCAGCTTTTTAGGCTATAGCACACCATCGGTGAGCGCAACCAACCATGTTTTTAACATCGTGGCAATTCCCAGCGGTGTTTATCGTTACGTCAGAGAGGGGCGAATGCTCTGGCCCCTGACATGGGCAGTGACGATCGGAACATTACCCGGTGTCTTTATCGGCGCTTGGATTCGAATTGTGTATCTGCCGAACCCCAATAGTTTCAAACTCTTTGTCGGGTTTGTTCTTTTGTATATTGGCTGGCGCCTGCTGTTGGATGTATCCCGACGAAAAAGCCACAATAAGGGAAAAGCGCCGTCTGCCCCAGCCGGTGCCTCTCATTCCGTACGTGTAATCGTCAGCACCTTGCAGAAAGTGGAATTTGAATATGACAGTGAAATATTTGGGTTCTCAACACCCCTAGTCTATGCTGTCTGCTTTTTAGTGGGTATTGCAGGAGGAATTTATGGAATCGGCGGTGGGTCCATTGTGGCGCCCTTTTTTGTGGCCATTATCGGTCTGCCGGTTTATGCGGTGGCCGGAGCCGCTTTGATGGGGACATTTGTAACCTCTGTGGCCGGCGTATTTTTCTATCAGATCCTGGCTCAATTTTATCCCGATTTGTCGGTCGCTCCGGACTGGCGTTTAGGGGCTCTTTTTGGTATCGGCGGGGTTATAGGAATGTATCTGGGAGCCCGTACCCAGAGATACGTGCCCTCCCTATTCATCAAAGGCATGTTGTGTGCCTGCGTGCTGTTTGTAGCCGGAAAATACATTCTTGGGTTTTTTTTCTAATGAAAAAACTTGCGGATTCTAAGTTGTTGATTATTTTTGAGACATCTATAGTTCTGATATCTGAAATTAATTTTGCAAATATGGCATAAATCCAAATTCGTAATCACTTGACCAATCAATGATATCTGGAGTCAAGAGAGACAGACAGGGATGAAAATGAAAACTGTGAAAGTGGGTCGAAATGATCCCTGCCCCTGCGGCAGCGGCTTAAAATTTAAAAAATGCTGTCTGGGCAAAGCTGAAGCCGAGACCGAGGATTCTGAGGCGACCTATGCCCGCAAATATAATATCCGCCTTAAAAAAGCGGCTGATATCGAAGGTATTCGCAAGGCCGGACGTCTGGTGCTGGACACTCTCGATCTGGTGGAGTCGGAAATCAAACCCGGTATCACCACCGACGACCTGAACGCGCTGGCCCATGAGTTTACGGTTAAAAACGGCGCCACCCCCGCTCCTTTAAATTATCGCGGTTTCCCCAAAAGTATTTGTGTGTCCATCAATGAGGTCATTTGTCACGGGATCCCTGGAAACCGGGGCATAAAAGACGGCGATATTGTCAATGTCGACATCACTTCCATCTTAAACGGCTATTATGCCGATGCGAATAAAACCTATTTTGCCGGAGCCCCCGAGCCCGATGCCCGCAAGATTGTGGACATCGCCCGGGAATGTCTCAGAAGAGGTATGTCTGTGGTGAAACCCGGAAATACCATTGGAGATATCGGCTGGAGCATTCAAACCTATGCGGAGGCGCAGGGATGTTCAGTCGTACGCGAGTTTGTGGGCCATGGTGTGGGATTTGGATTCCACGAAGCCCCCCAGGTTCCCCATTTCGGCCATAAAGGCGCTGGGATCGGTCTGATTCCCGGAATGGTCTTTACCATTGAACCGATGATCAATCTCGGCAAAAAAGATTTAAGAATACTTGACGACAATTGGACGGCGGTCACCAAAGACGGGTTAATGTCCGCCCAGTTTGAGCAGACTGTTGTGGTCACGGAAAACGGTGTTGAAAGCTTGACACCGTTTTGAATAAGCATTAGGTGGAATGCGGAATTCGGAATGAAGTAAAGAGACGCTATTTTGCAAATAGGGGAAAATCCACATTTACAACTACTTAACCAATCAACGATATCTGCCTGAAACCTATGCTCTGCGAAGGCTTCACCACGCCCAAGAATGTTCCCCCCAAAAGACCTGTTTTTCTACTGTTTTACGAAAAATATACTATTGCCACTAAGGTTGCTCGTACCATAATATTTTGTCATAGAAAATATGATAATTATTAAATTGACTTATAATTATCTTTTGCCTATTAAAGCGAAAAACTCCGGCTAAAAGAAGATGTAGCGGCTGAAAATTATTTTAAATACCTATGTGGAGGAAAATATGGAAAGGAAACCACTGTTCAGGAGAAAGACTTCAATTTCTTTTAAGACAGAAGAAAAAACCGTGATGCGAGGATATAACCTGAGCGATTTGGCTGAAGAGGGCTATTCGTTTTATGATGCGATGTTTGTGCTGTTTCAGAACCGGATTCCAACGGAAGAGGAAGAAAAAATGCTCAAATACGAGATGGGGGTGTTTCTGGAACATTCCATGTCACCGTCGGCAGTCGGCGCCATCGGCGTAAGCGCGGGAAGGCCGAATCTCCCAGTTTGTGTGGCAGCAGCGGTCTCGACTTTTGGCGGTGTTCACGGACCCGGGGCCGCCCATGGGTATATGCTCAACAAATATCTGGAACGGGCTGAAAAAGAGGGCAAAACCGTTGATGAAATGGCCAAGACCCTTGTCGATGAATATATGGATGCGGGGCGGCCGGTCATGGGTATGGGGCAGCCCCAGCACATCGATAGCGATCCCAGAGCGGAACCGATTCACCTCAAGCAGGAAGAACTTGAGCTAAAAGGGGTTTATCTCGAGTTTCAAAGGGCCCTGGAAAAGTATTTTCATGCTAGACGTAAGGCGGATGGACGCTCCTATGTGGGGGTGAATGTCGTGGGTTCAGGGAACACTGCTCTGATGGAGATCGGCTTTTCACCGAATGCGGGATGGTGTATCGGCAGTGTTGTCCGGGGATTCAGCTGTGCTGCCCATGCTTTGTTTAACATGAAAAAAGGCCGTGCCTGGGGGGCATCCAGAAATGAGCCGATGGTGCAGATGATCGACCTGTCCATGATCAAGTATGTGGGTCCTGAAGACAGAATCGTTCCCAAACAGGAAGAACGGCAGGAATATGCGAAGAAGCAGAAAGAAGAAGGAGAATATAAGCAATGGGTTATTTAGATAAAGAAAAGACAAATGCATTGAATAAAGCAAAAAGGGAGCGGGCAATCGGAAATCTGGGCAGCCCGAAGAATCCTTTTGACTATTATGACAGAGAATACGGCACGATGCCGAGGGATACGAAAAGAGCGCCGTTCCAGTGGGTGTCCGAAGTCGCGTACAAGAACGTGCACCGGATTGTTACCAGGGGATATGATACAACAGAGCTGATGGAAGAAGGCTACGGGGTCATTGAAGTCCTTTTTGTGGATTATCAGGCGCGAATACCGACCCTTGAAGAGGAAAAAATGCTCAATTACATCATGATCCTGACACTCGAGGACGGGCTGTCTGCTCCGGCAGCCATATCCAGGATCGTGGCCAAATCCAAAACTTTTTTAACCCAGGCCTGTGGTGCGTCGATCATGGCCTTCGGTCATGCTTACGGGGCCTTTTCCGCTTTTGGGAACAGACTCGAAAACTATTTGACAAAGATAAAAGAGGAGGACCTTTCCCTTCAGGCGGCAGCTGCGCTTCTCGTCGAGGAGAATCTCAATGATGAAGCGTTGGGTGTTTCGGGTCTCATGCTCAAAGATCCTGCGGCAAAACGCATGTTGGCCCGTGCGGAAAAACTTGGGATAGCCGGAGAATATATCGCCTTGACAAAGGAAGTCGTCAAAGCGGCCCAGGAGGCATTCGACGAGCCGGTGGATCTGGATATGCTCGGTGCCACGGGAGCCACCATGATGGATCTGGGGTTCACCCCTGAGGCCACCTGGGCGATTCTTGCAGTCACCCGTTCTTTTGCCGCCGGTGCCCATTACATTGAAGAAGTTGAAAGGGAAGAATCAAACCGGCTGGGGCAGGAATTGACGCCTGAAGAAGATTATGACGGTCCGGAAGAACGGCCGGTGCCACCTTTAGCTGATCGGGAAAAAGTTGCCAAACCGGCGATTTGCAAAACCCCAGATGAATGGAAACAGCGTTTTGAAAATATGAAAAATCTTAGTGGCAGCGGATTCAGCATCGTTGAGGAGATTGAGGATCCTAGCAGGAAGTCGGGAATCAGGAAGGTCGGAAAACTATAGAATCTGGCGTCCTGCTGCTGCAGTCGACTGCACCCCATGTTGCAACGCTAGGATGTGATGCTTTCAACAGCGGGTTCGGCGATGCTCTGCCCAAACCCCAGACATCAACCGTAAGCACATCCGATAGAATGTGCCGGCTAACTACTACAAAAGGGAGAAAAAATTGAAGGTGGCCAAACCTGTAAAAAGAAATGTTTTGCTGAACCCGGGTCCGGCAACCACCAGCGATGCCGTTAAATATGCGCAGGTTGTTCCGGATGTATGTCCCCGAGAGCAGGAGTTTGTCGATGTTATGACGGATGTGAGAAAAGATCTGGTCAAAGTAGTACACGGTGATCCGGATAAATATACCGCTGTCATCTTCACCGGGTCAGGGACGATCATTCAGGATGTTTGTGTTAACTCGCTTGTACCGGAAGGTAAAAAAATCTGCGTCGTCAATAACGGCGCCTATTCATCAAGGGTTGTGGAGATCGCTCGCTATTACCATATCCCCTGCGTCAACATTGAATTTCCTACCACCGGCCGGCCTGATCTTAACGTTGTTCAAAAGACTTTGGAAAAAGATAAAGACATTGCGGTTGTGGCTACGGTTCACCATGAAACCGGGACCGGTGTTTTAAATCCGATCAAAGAAATAGGCCGGCTATCCCATGACAACGGCTGTATTTTTGTCGTGGACACCATATCTACCTATGGCCTGATTCCCATCGACATTGAAGAACAGAACATCGATTTTCTGATGTCTTCGGCTCAAAAGGGGCTTGCAGCCATGACAGGCGCTTCCTGGACCGTCGGCAAGATCGCTGAAATTAAAAAATCGAAAGGCTATCCAACGCGTTCCTATTATTGCAACCTGTACATGCAGTATGATTTTTTTGAACGGGTCGGGGAGATGCACTTTACCCCGCCGGTTCAGACCCTATATGCGCTTCAGCAAGCCCTCAAGGAATACTGGCAAGAAGGTGAGCAGGCCCGCTGGGAACGTTTGACAAAATGCTGGGAAGCCATTCATCGGGGCCTGGCAGAAATCGGCCTGGGGACTGTTATTGATAAAGAGATTCAAGGGCACCTGGTGGTCACCGTCAAGGCGCCCGAAGATAATCGATTCGATTTTGCAAGTCTGCATGACTATTGCTACGAACGGGGCTTTACTATTTACCCGGGAAAAATGTTCGGCCTGGCTACCTTCAGGTTGTGTAACCTGGGCCGGATCACTTACAAGGATATTGAAGATTTTTTTGTGGTAGCCAAAGAAGCATTCCGGGAGATGGGATTCACTTTGCCGATAAAAGCTTAGACTCCAATCAAATTGGGATAAATACCCTTTTAACCAATCAACCATTCAATGATTAAACTAAAAATGGAGGTCGACGGAAAATCATGGAAGACAATATTAAAGAAATGTACGTTAAAGCTGAAAAAGCGTTTCGTGAAGTTGAATACTGGCCCCAGGAGAAAGTCGACGAGATGGTCCAGGCCGTGGCCTGGGAGCTTTTAAAAGAAGACGTTCGTCATAAGTTGGGGCATATGGCCGTGGATGAATCCAATATCGGCAATGCTGAAGATAAGGTGAATAAGATTAAGAATAAGACTCTGGGTACACTTTGGGATATGCGAAATGCCAAAACCTGCGGTCTGATCGAAGAGGACAAGACCCTGGGTATCCGCAAATACGCCAAACCAATCGGGGTGATTGCCAATGTCGTACCTTGTACCAACCCGGAGTCCACCATCTGCTGCCTGGCCCTGAGCACATTGAAGACAAGAAACGCTCAGATCGTCTCGCCCCATCCTCGAACACAAAAGACGTCCTATGAAACGGTTCAGCACGTGCGCAGGGCGCTTGAAAAAATAGGGGCACCGGTGGACCTGGTACAGTGCGTTCAAAAGACCAGCCACGCCAAAACCGCTGAACTGATGGCCAACTGCGACTATGCCGTAGCCACGGGCGGGGCCGCGCTGGTGAAAGTTGTATACGCGGCCGGCAAGCCGGCGCAAACAGTCGGGGCCGGTAATGTAGTATCCATTGTGGACGATACGGTTGATTTGGCTGCTGCCGCTCATAAAATCCGCCTTTCTAAGACCGCCAATAATTCAGCATCCTGTTCGTCCGAAAACGCGGTGGCACTCTATGAAAGCATCTTCGATGACATGGTTGAGGCGCTAAAATCCGAAGGCGGATATTTGTGCAGTACGGATGAGCGGGAAAAATTGAGAAGATATATGTGGCCGGACGGAACCCATTTGAACCGCGACATCGTGGCCAGACCGGTTGCATTTATTGCTGAAAACGCGGGGTTGGCGGTTCCTGAAGGCACCCGGTTCCTGATGGTAATCGGAGAAAAGATAGGTCCTGAAGACCGTTTTTCAGGTGAAAAAATATCGCCTGTGCTCACCGTCTGGAAATGGGCCGATTTCGACGAAATGTTGGACCGTTTGGAGAAAATCCTCAAGTTTTCCGGCGAGGGTCATTCCACATCCATACACACGGAAAATGATGAGCGGCGGGTTAAACTCGCCCTGCGGGCCAATGTGGGGCGAATTGTCTGCAATATGCCTCACGCCCATGCCAACAGCGGCGGATGGACCACCGGTCTGCCCACCACGGATACGCTGGGCTGCGGCACCTGGGCCGGCAACATCTTCAGTGGCAACGTAAACTGGGAAAACTTTCTCAACTATACCCTGTTATCAATTCCCAAGGAGGAGTACATCCCTTCGGAGGAAGAGCTTTTTGGAGATTATCTGAAGAAATGGGGCCGGGATTAGTTTTAGGCCGGGCTTGAAGGCATGATACCGTACCCCTCCCTACATAATTTAGCGTTTCGAAATTTCTACAATTCATTGAAATAAAAGTATTTTTTACGGCTATCTTCTTTATAAGCCGCGTGGAATGATGGAATATTTCATTGTTCCAATTGTGAGCGAAGCGAACTAAGTTCGAAATGGCGACCGGTGGGTTTTCCTGAGAAATTCGCCCCTCGCCATCTCTTTTTTAAAGAGATACTTTTAAGTGTTTGAAAATAGCTGGTCTCCACGTCGAAAATTTTGGACTATCCGGATTCGGCAAATAAAGCAAAACCACCCGGGGAATCGGGTCTCCTGTGTGTCATATCTGCGCCGGAGGGATACCGGGTCAGGATATCCGCCTGGAATAGCCGCTTGCCCATTGATCAACTTGGGCGATTAAGTTTTGAAGCGTGTCGGACATGTATTTTTCCTTGTGATGAACCAGGTAAAATTTTCTCTTTATCGACGGGTCCGGTAAAGGAATAGCCGCCAATCTACCTGTTTTAATTTCTTCATCGGCAATCTTTCGACTTATCAAAGCAATTCCCAAACCGCTTTCAACGGCCCGTTTAATAGCCCTATTGCTCGAGAGCTCTAAAGATAGGGTTACGGTTATTTCATTTTTTTCGATAAATTCATGGAGAACCCGATGCGGTGTCGAGTTTTTTTCATGAACAATTATCGGCATACCTTCCAGATTCTGAGGTTTAAAGCGTTTGCGCCGGCAGATGGGGTGATCAGGCGGTAAAATGAAAACAAGCTGATCTTCGAGTATCTCGCGGATGAGTACCTTTTCCTGTTCGATTGGATAAGAGATAAAGCCGATGTCGCACTCTAAATCGGCAACATTTTTTACCACATGCTCGGTTGGGAGGATATGCACCGAAATTTTGATCAATGGATGTGCTTTGCTGAAAGGGTTCATAATGGACGGAAGGTAATATGCGCCGAAACTTTCACTGGCTTGAATGCGAATCCGTCCTTTTTTACGCTGTTTGAATTCGCGGATACTTTCTTCGGCCTGTTTTTCCAGCTCGAATATCTTTCCGGCAATTTTGAAAAGCACCTCACCGGCATCCGTCAAAACCATTTTTTTCCCGAAACGCTCCACCAGCCTGATGTCGTAATAATCCTGAATTCGTTGAATTCCCTTGGTAATCGCCGGCTGGGTGATGAAGAGATCATCAGCAGCTTTGCTCAGGTTTCCACGTTTAGCGGCCATATAAAAAATTTTTAGTTGATTTAAATTCATGAATCTAACCCGATTTTATTTGGGTAGTGCCCATCCACGAAGCCTTTTTTTACCACAAAATACACAAAAATAATTTCTAAGGGCCTATATATAATCTTAAATCACGTCTCTGTACAAGGACTATTTAACGAAAGTATTTGAATTTCTAATGTAAATTTAAAGGAAAGGTGGCAAGTATGGAAATTTATGCGTGTCTAAAACAAGATTTGCCGTGGCGTGCTTTGGATCTTTGCCGGGCTAAAAAAAACGTCACCCGATCCTATTTGATGTGGCCGCAAAAAGGCACAAAAACCACAAAAACAGAATTTTACACATTATAATTTCAATAGGTTATTAGATCAAAATTCGAGAATTTTGACTTTTTACGAGATTGTCCTATTTTGGCAATGCCCTCTTTTTTTCTTGGCATGTATTAATAAATTTGTTATTAAACAATTTTTGAATCGGTTTCAGTGAATCGGCAGTAAAGATGTCACAATGTAGTCTTTCAGCCATGGTGGAATTTATCAACCAATAAAAGGAGGTAGTATGATGATGATGAACATTTTGCATTCGAGAAGTCGGGGTCATTTCATGGGTGTTGTTTTTGGTTTGACGGCGCTCATGATATTTTTGGGATTCAGCGGGGTGTGGGCCAAAGATCTTCTGGTCTACACGGCCCTGGAAGACGACGAGCTAGCCGTTTACCTGCCGGCCTTCAAGAAGGCCCATCCGGACATCAACATTACCCTTTATCGGGATTCAACGGGTATTGTCACTGCTAAGCTTCTGGCTGAAAAAGACAACATTCAGGCAGACGTGGTATGGGGTACGGCGGCCACAAGCCTCCTCGTTTGCAATGAGCTGGGGATGCTCAAAGGGTATAACCCCAAAGGCCTTGAAAAGGTCAGGAAAGGGATGAAGGATGGTAAAAACGACCCTGTTCGCTGGGTCGGGATTAAGGCCTATGTTACCGGCATCGTGGGCAACACCATTGAGATGAAAGCTAAAAATCTTGTCATGCCCAAATCCTATGCCGATCTTATCAAACCAATGTACAAAGGGCAGATCGTTATGCCGAACCCAGCTTCCTCCGGCACCGGATTCCTGACCGTTTCAGCGATCCTTCAGCTCATGGGGGAAAAGAAGGGCTGGGATTATCTGGACCAGCTGCACGAAAACATTGCCATGTACACTCATTCAGGATCTAAACCGGCCAAAATGGCCGGCAAAGGCGAATTTGCGATTGGCCTTTCATTTGCCTATCGTGGCTTCAAGCAGCGCGCCAAAGGTGAGCCGGTCGAGATCGCCTTTCCAGCAGAGGGTTCAGGCTACGAGGTGGAGGCGAATGCTTTGATGAAGAAACCCCGCATCAAAAAGGAGGCCAGGATATTCCTCGACTGGGCCATCAGCGATGACGCCATGGCCATGTACGCCAAGGTATACCCCATCGTGGCTACCGATATAAAGGTCGATGCTCCCGAGGGTTGGCCTTCCGACCCCATGTCCGTGCTTATTGATAACGATCTGGAATGGGCTGCCAATAACCGCAAGCGCATCCTCAAAGAGTGGACCAAACGTTACGACAGCAAGAGTGCACCAAAGAAGTAGCCGATGCTTAATAGCATCCATTTCGCCGGCACAACCCGGTTTCCCGGTTGTGCCGGTGTTTAGAGAGATAGATGGATCGGAAAAGCGAAAATAACAATGGCGAGTATTTCCTGGAGGTTCGCAATCTAACCAAGATGTTTGGCCAGTTCACCGCCTTGAGCAATATCAGCGTGGGCATCAAGCAGGGCGAGTTTGTTTCGGTGCTGGGTCCGAGCGGCTGCGGCAAGACTACGCTTTTGAGGGTTATAGCAGGCCTGGAAGAGCAGAATTCCGGATCGGTGTGGATTGCGGGTCGTGACGTATCCCGTGAACCGGTGGCCAAACGGAAACTGGGAATTGTTTTCCAGTCCTATGCCCTGTTTCCAAATATCAACATCATCGGCAATGTACAGTATGGAATTGATCGACGTCAGTTCACCGCGGCCCAACGGGAACAACGCGCAATGGAGATGCTGGAACTTGTCGGTATTGAGGAACAGGCCCACAAGTACCCGGCCCAATTGTCCGGTGGTCAGCAGCAGCGGGTAGCCCTGGCGCGGGCACTGGCTCCGAGTCCGTCTCTTCTGTTACTTGATGAGCCCCTTTCAGCCTTGGATGCCCGCGTCCGGGTGCACCTGCGGTCGGAAATTCGCCGGATACAAGAGACCCTGGGGGTTACAACGGTTATGGTTACCCACGACCAGGAAGAGGCGCTGACCATGGCCGATCGCGTTGTCGTCATCGACGAGGGGGAACTGATGCAGTACGCCACGCCGCATGAGCTCTATATATCTCCGGAGAATACCTTTGTAGCGGGCTTTATCGGTGAAATGAACTTTATGTCGGACTGCATGGGACGCGATCCGGACTCTATTTTTTTCGGCCAGTACATACTGCATCCGAAATCCGGCCGGGCGATGAATTACCAGGGACGCCCCGTGATCGTTGCCATTCGACCGGAAGATATTCGAGTCATCCGTGACGCCCCGGTTGCCGATAACATTTTAAAAACAAAGGTCGAGCGCATTGAGTTCAGGGGATCTCTCTACACCATACGCCTTCGGGTTCTTCACCAGGCCGGAGGGGCGACTGACCAGCGCCTTGACATGGACTTGCAGGTGGAGGCGATGGAGACATTAAAAATTCACACCCAAATGGAATTGCCGATACATTTACCTCCGGAGAGATTGCTCCTTTTTAAGGCCCGGCGATCGCGTTAATATGAGGATAATGGTGAAAAAGATCGACAGTTTCGGAGGGTTATCGCTCAATTCGGAAGCCGGCAAACAGCGCGTAACCAAAAAGTCAAGTTCGGAGGATTGGGTGCGCCGTCTGCTGATTGCTTTTGCCTGCTTTTGGCTCATGGTGGGCATTGTACTTCCTTTAATGGATGTGGTGGAACGGGCTACTCACATTGAGCTGGTTATCAAGATCGAGGAGCCGACGGAACAAGAGAAAGCTGAAGACGACTTCCGGGGACAAATCGATGTTGCCGGCCATGTTATTCTTTTAATGCTGGAAGACGGCAAGAAAGAGGTCCTTTATATTGACAATAAGCCCGTTGAAATCCGCAGGCGGAAGGCCGAAGTCTCCGGTGTTTATGTAGAGTTGGGTGATGAGCGTATAAGAAGAGTTGTATGTGACCTGGCGCGCCCTGATCCCATGAGTGAAGAAGTACTGCCCGTAGACCCTATCGAAATCATACACACCGAGGGGAAACGCTGGCAGGTGAGCGGCGAGCTGCTTCCCATGGGGGAAAACCTGCTGGTCATCAAACGGTTCATCGGCATGGCGAATTTTTT
>JAJRVC010000104.1 GCA_024277475.1 Deltaproteobacteria bacterium | reverse complement strand
CAACGAGAGCGCAAAATAAGCGACAAAAGCAAACAAAGCGCCATGACTTAAATTAATCACTTCCCTCACACTGAGGATCATCATGAAACCTAAAGCCATAACACTGAATAGTAAGCCCAGGACCAGGCCGTTAAATAATTGTGCAAGTAGTTCTACCATGGTGTGAACACCTCGTCTGATCGCGGCCTTGCAGGCCGCCGGTCAGTTGACGGGTTGATTGAATGACCGTCTGATTCAGCCTAAGGGATTTAATCTCTTTAAATGAATCAGCTCAATTACCGATGAAACCCAATCAACCCATTCAACCAGGTTAGGGGCTGCGCCCCAATTCGCCTCCGGCCCATAAGGTAGCGCCTATGCCCCCGGAGGGGATGTTGAAATTCCGAAACATCCAGTTATAAGTGAAAAATGAGTTTACTTATAAGGTTCAAGTTGACACGGATTTTCTTCCCGGCTTCTGACCACTTCGTCGCCCTTCATGAAACCGATAATAGTGTAAAAATCGGATCTGTCACCGGCTGCCAGTTCCTCGGGTGTTTTCATGCGGGCAATGATAACATCCTGGACGAACTGGTGGTCCCAGGGGCGAATATAAGTCGGGTTGGGTTTCATGTTGTCCTTGATGGTCCAACCCTCGAGGGCTTTAATGACATCGTTGGTCGCCAGGCTGTTGGCTCGCGCCACTGCCCGCAATAATGTACGGGCACCGAGGTATCCCTGGTAGGTATTGTTTTCAGGGACCGGAAAGCCGGCTTTGGGCCAGCGCTTTTTATATTTTGCAACGAATTCTTTGACACCGGGCGCGTCAATGGTGTGGTACCACTCAACAGCGAAGGTCCCGATGGCTTTTTCCGGACCCACGGCAAAGGCATCACCGTAATCCATCAGGCTGAAACCCCACCTGAAATCCTTGTCCATACCAAATTGTCTGATTTGCTCGAACAGGGCCGAGCGGTCCACGCCGCCGATGGTGCACATGATAATGTCCGGCTTAGGTTTCAGGTTTCTGATCTTGATCAGATAAGAGCTAAAATCCCGTGTTCCCATAGGAATCAGTGCCTCACCCATATCTTTACCGCCTTCCTGCTTGAGGATTTCGCGGAATGCCCGGGTACCGGAGCGTCCCCAGGTGTAATCATGAGTAATGAAGTACCAGTTCTTTCCAAAATTCCGGGCGATGTAAGGAGCCACGGCACGCACCAGCATGGTGTTGTTGGGGCCCACTCTGAAGTTGGTCCGATGGCAGTGCTTGCCGGTGCATTCGTCCGAGTTGGTGTTGGTGTTGAAGTAAATGGTATTGCCGCGTTGGGCGACTTCGGAAATCGCGATGGCCACCGAAGAAGATACCGCACCCAACATAAAATGAACCTTGTCGCGCTCAATCAATTTTTGGGCTTTACGTGCGCCGGCTGCCGGATTGGTCTCGGTATCTTCGACAATCATCCGAACCTGTTTTCCCAGGACACCGCCGGCCGCATTAACCTCTTCAACCGCCATGGTAATTCCGCGCCTTTCCGCAGCACCCAAATCGGCATAATTACCGCTGGCCGGACTGATAACACCCAGCCGGACCTCATCGTCCGCCGCCTGGGCCGCAACAGCTATCAATCCCAGCGCCAGCACCAAAATAAAGACAAACCCTACTGATTTCGTAAAAGTTTTCATCTTGCCCTCCTTCTTTGAGATATACGGTTGACGTTCAATACTACCTGTAAACTCTGACGACTTAATCAAAAAATTGCGACTGGCTGACACCTCCTTTCTTTTCCCCTAGCGTTTTCTCATATTTTTCAGCACCGGATCACTGCCGTTTCATCAGTGAGCCGTCCAGCCGGCATCCACCAACAGTACGTGGCCGGTGACCATGTTAGCGATCGGTGAAGCCAGATACAAGACAGCTCCGGCAATGTCATCAGGCCGGCCGAAACGTTTGAGCAGGTTTTTGGCCAAAGCGTATTTTCGAAAATCGGGATCATTTAGAAAATCTTTCGTCATCTCGGTTTCAATGAAAGTCGGTGCTACGGCATTGACCAGAATTTCGTGGGAAGCCCACTCCATAGCCAGCACCTTGGTCACCAGATTCAATCCCGCTTTGCTGGCACAATAGGCTGCCCGCTTGGCCAACGCAACCGAGCCGGTCTGAGAAGATATGTTAATAATCCGTCCCCCACGACCCTGGGCGATCATCACTTTACCTACAGCCTGGGCCATAAAAAAGGCGCCTTTAAGGTTGATGTCCATAATGGTGTCCCAAGCCGCTTCGGTAACATCGACCGAATCCTGAGGAATGTTGGTACCGGCGTTATTGACCAGGATGTCGATACCGCCCATGGCCGCGGCAATTTCAGCGGCCAAAGACGTCAGGCGCCCGGTTTGACTTAAATCCGCCGGAAAAGCCACCGCCCGTCGTCCCAGTTTCTTGATTGCCTGCGCCGCAGAAAGCAGTTCATCTTCACTGCGGGCCACCAGCGCTACATCCGCCCCTGCCTGAGCCAGCGTGGAGGCGGTGGCCAGGCCGATACCTCGACCGGCGCCTGTAATCAATGCGACTTTGCCGTTGAGGTCAAAATACGAGTCGATGGTATTCATGGATTCAGCCATAAGATCCCCCGTTCGAAAAAAAGTCGATTCATAGGTTGGACCAGTCGTTGGAAAGTGGTACGCATTGGTTTATAAAAGAATGATTCTGATTGTACCAGCTGCGTGTGGCAATGGGAAAATCCTTTATCTTTCCCAAAATGGGTTGAGTTTAACATTCCAACAAAAATATATTAAAAATAAGATGATTTTAGCCAGGGCAAGATATAACGTTCTACCTCGCTAGCATACTGATTATTGAATGTCAAGCAAAAAAATAACTATTGACTCCAGAAAACAATCTGAGTAAATGTTGAGCATATATTTCTATTTTGAGCTGTATTATAGGCGATTTTGTTGCCATTATGAAAGGTTGCAGCTGGAATGCGAAGAAAGGGGTACCGCCAAGCCAGACATTCAAATCGTTGAAACCCTGAACCGAGCAGCAGGGTTTTGCTGTAAAAATAGTAGAACGTTATACTAAATTGGATGGTGATTGCCAACAGTAAAAGGAGGATGTGCTATGCCCGCATATTTGAAAAAAGCCAAGGAAAAGCCTGCCGAAGACCTTTCACAGGTCAGGGAGACCGTTCGGCAGATCATCGAAAAGGTCCGGCGGGAAGGTGAGGATGCCGTACGCTATTATTCGGAAAAATTTGATCAGTGGGCCCCCAAAAGTTTTAAAGTATCCGAAGACGACATCCGTTCAGCCGGAAATAAATTACCGGTCACCATGATGGAAGACATCGATTTCTGTCAGACCCAGATACGGAATTTTGCGCAGGAGCAGATGAAGCGCCTGGTGGATTTCGAGGTGGAGACATTACCGGGCGTGTGGCTGGGACAAAAAGTGATTCCGGTGGCATCTTCAGGTTCATATGTTCCGGGAGGACGCTATCCTATGCTGGCTTCCGCTCACATGACCGTAATCACTCCCAAAGTCGCCGGTGTTTCCAGGGTGGTGGCCTGCACGCCCCCGGTCAAAGGCGAAGGGATCTATCCGGCCACGCTGTATTCCATGGTGGCCGGTGGCGCGGACGAGATTTTTTGTATGGGAGGTGTTCAGGCCCTGGCGGCCCTGGCCTACGGCATGCAGGACCTCGTCCCCGTGGATGTGGTGGTGGGAGCCGGCAACAAGTATGTGGCCGAAGCCAAGCGGCAAATCTTCGGCGACGTGGGCATCGATCTTTTAGCCGGTCCCACCGAGATACTGATAATCGCCGATGAAACCGCCGATCCGTACATCCTGGCGGCGGATCTGCTGGGCCAGGCCGAACATGATCCAAATTCCAGACAAAGCCTCATCTGCCTCTCGCATGCCATCGCCGAGCAATCCATCAAAGAGCTCGAAAAGCAGCTCGAAACCCTGCCGACCAAAGAAGTGGCCGGTCAATCTTGGGGGAATTACGGCGAAGTAGTGGTGGTGGATTCCCGTGAAGAGGCCGTTGAATTGAGTGATCGATGGGCTCCTGAGCATCTCGAAGTCCAGACGGCCGACTGGCGTTATTTCCTGGATAACTGCAGGAACTACGGCTCCATGTTCTGCGGTGAGGAAACCACCGTTTCCTATGGTGATAAAACCATCGGAACCAACCATGTACTGCCCACTATGCGGGCGGCCAGATACACCGGGGGCTTATATGTCGGCAAGTTTATTAAAACAGTAACCTATCAGCACGCCGACAGGGAGGCTTCATTAAAAATCGCCGAAATCTGCGAGCGCGCCTGCAACTATGAAAACATGCTGGCCCACGGCATCAGTTGCCGGGTTCGAATTGATAAATACAGCAAGTAAAGGAGAATACCAAATGACCAAACCCTTTAATAAAATCGCGGTTGTCGGCACCGGAACCCTGGGTGCCCAAATTGCCATGCTGGCATCCAGTGCGGACTATAGTGTCACGATTTTTGACCCGCAGACCGGGGCTTTTGATGCCATGATGGAAAAACTTCACGTCGATCTCAAGACCAGGCAGATCGACCCCTTTATCCCTTTTGACCGCTGGCCGGCCTGCCGGCAGCAAATCAAACAGTTTGAAAAACTCGATGAGGCGGTCAAAGATGCCGACTTAGTGGTTGAAGCCGTCCCCGAAAATCTCGAGCTCAAATGCGAGGTCTTCCGCCAACTGGGGCAACTGACACCCGCTGAAACTATTCTGGCCACCAACAGTTCTTCGATTCCCGTATCCCATTTGGAAAAAAGCAGCGCAAGGCCTGAGCGTTGTCTCAACCTTCATTTTTACATGGCACTTCATGGAATGAATATTGCTGATGTTATGGGCGGCACCCGGACGCTTCCCGAAGTCCTGGAAAAGGGCATCAGCTGGGTGCGGTCGCTGGGCTGTATCCCTTTAACGGTCAAAAAAGAATTGCTGGGGTTCTGTTTTAACCGGGTGTGGCGGGCCGTCAAACGCGAAGTCCTGTATATGTGGGCCAATGACTTCGTGGATTTTCGGGACGTGGACCGGGCCTGGATGAAATTTACCGGTCGGGAAGATCGTTACGGTCCCTTCGGGCTGATGGACAGCGTTGGACTTGACGTGATCTATGACATCGAGATGGTCTATTACCGGGACTCCAAGGATCCCAAAGATCATCCCCCCGAAGCACTCAAACAAAAGATTGACAAGGGTGAACTGGGCGTCAAGACCGGCAAGGGTTTTTATTCATACCCCGACCCGGAATATCTCCAGGATGATTTTTTGAGCGCTAAAGATTGATGTGACCGCAAAAAGGCACAAAAAACACAAAAATAAAAT
>JAJRVC010000103.1 GCA_024277475.1 Deltaproteobacteria bacterium | reverse complement strand
ATGTGGCGGCCGCCACCAGACACGCAATACCGGTGGGAAACACACCGGGGGTTTTAACGGAAACCACGGCCCAAATGGCCGTGACCCTGACCTTTGCGGCCGCCCGCCGCACCGGTGAAGCCGAACGGTTTCTGCGGGCCGGCAAATACAAAGGCTGGCTGATGACCCTTTTTCTGGGAGAACTCCTGTGGCGCAAAACGGTGGGCGTTATCGGTGCCGGTCGCATCGGCGCCACCTACGCTCGCATGATGGTCGAAGGGCACAAGATGAATCTGGTTTATCATGACCCTTATCCCAACAAAGACCTGGAAGAGTATATCGCGGTTTACAGCGATTTTCTCATATCCCGCGGGGAAGAACCGGTATCCTGCAAACGCGTGGATAACATCGAGGACCTTTTGCGGGAAGCCGACTGTGTCAGTGTGCATACCGTGCTGGATGAATCCACCCACCATTTAATCAATGCCGAGCGCCTGGCGCTGATGAAAGCAAACGCCATTCTGGTAAACACCAGCCGGGGTCCTGTGATCGATGAAGCGGCCCTGGTTACCCATTGCCGCAAGCATCCGAATTTCCGGGCTGGTCTGGACGTGTTCGAAGATGAACCGGATCTAAATCCGGGGCTGGACGAACTGAACAATGTGCTCATCGTTCCCCATATCGCGTCGGCCACCCGCTGGACCAGAGAAGGCATGACCACCCTGGCAGCCAGCAACGTCGCTGCACTGCTGATGGGATATCCGGTCTGGAACCAGCCGGATATTTTGCCGTTTTTGGAAACCGATGCGCCCGATGCTGCACCGAGTATCGTCAATGCCGATGATCTTAAATTGCCGATTTTCGGTGAATAGTTAAATAGGAAAAGGAAAAAGTAATGATAGCAGATCGAGTCGATCGTTTGGGTACCGAAACAGCCTTTGCCGTTTCAGCCGAAGCCGCGGCCTTTGCCGCCAGGGGCAATAAGGTCTATCCGTTTCACCTGGGAGACTTGAACCTCAAAACCCCGGCCAACGTTCTCGAGGCCGGCATCAAAGCCATGCGGGACGGCCGGACCAACTATTGCCCCAATGCGGGTGTGCCCCGACTGCGCGAGCTCCTGGCGGATGATATCGGCACCAGTCGCGATGTCCAGTATTCCATGGAGAATGTGGCCATCCAGCCGGGCGGAAAGCCCACCATCAGCAAATTTTTCCTGACGATGATGAACCCGGGAGACGAGGTGCTTTACCCTAACCCGGGATATCCGATTTATGAATCTCAAATTGAGTTTCATGGCGGCAAGGCCGTACCCTATGGCTACATCGAGGGCAAGGATAAATTCGATATCGACACGGATATGCTTGCCGACCGGATCACGCCCCGCTCCAAACTGCTGGTGCTCAACGACCTGCAAAACCCCACCGGCGCGGAATGCTCGTCTAAGGAGTTGGAACAGATTGCCGAGCTGGTGCTCAAACACGATCTGTATGTTTTATGTGATGAGGCCTATTTCGACATCCGCTACGACGGGAAAAGCAAATCCATAGTATCACTGCCCGGGATGCGTGAACGCTGCGTAATTTTGTATACGTTTTCCAAAAAGTTTGCCATGACCGGCTGGCGCCTGGGGGCCACCGTCGGCCCCCAAGAAATCATCAATGTCATCATCAAACTCAATGTCAACGAGGAGTCCTGCTCCAACCATTTTGTCCAGTACGCCGCCATCGAGGGGTTGACCGGTGACCAAACCGAAGCCAAACAAATTTTAACGACCCTCAAAGAACGGCGCAATACGACTGTAGATTTTCTCAACACCATTGAAGGGGTGCACTGCCTGCGGCCCAACACCACTTTTTATCTGTGGCCGAATGTCACCGGCGCCATGAAAAAAACGGGCCTGACCGACTACGATAATTTTCGCAAAACTGTCCTGGAAGAAACCGGCGTTTCCTTTTGCACCCGCCTGCATTTTGGCCGCCCCCTGCCGGGTGAAGACAACTACTATATTAGAATGGCCTATTCAGGTATCGATATTCCAGAAATCAAGGAGAGTCTCAAAAAATTTAAAGCATTTATTGAAAACCGGAAATAGATAAATTCGTTCTCTGTTCTTCTAAAAAGAAGAGGGGTTCTCTGTTCTTCTAAAAAGAAGAGGGGATGGTTACGTCTTCCACCCCAAACTCAATCGTTTTTTGAAATGAATTTTAAAGGAATTTTGTAATGGACACCCTGCAACGGACAGTTCTTTATGAGCGTCATATTGCCCACGGCGCAAAGATGGTAAATTTTGGCGGGTATGAAATGCCTGTTATGTACGAAAATGGCATTTTGAAAGAGCATCTTGCCACCCGCAAGAAAGCCGGATTGTTTGATGTTTCACATATGGGACGCTTTATAATTAGGGGTTTGAAAGCGTTGGATTTTCTGCAACATGTTCTGACCAATAACGCCCAGGCCCTTGATAAACCGGAAACAGGTTCTCAATACACCTTTATTGCCAGCCAAACCGGCGGGGCCATAGATGATTCCTATCTTTACCGCTTCTTTGATGATGAATACATGATAGTGGTCAATGCCGCTAACCGCGGCAAGGACTGGGACCACTTGCAGGCCCAGCTAAATACTTTTGGTGGAGTGGAGATGACCGATCGCAGTGATGATATTGCGATGATAGCCTTACAAGGTCCCGCCTCCCGCGGGATTCTAAAGGAGCTTATCCAGTCCGGTCGGCTGCCGGAACCGGTCCGCAATGCGGTGAGCATTGCAACTATTGATGATGCGACGGTAAGGATCGCCCGAACAGGATATACCGGTGAACCCTTGGGGTTTGAAATGTTCATCGAAAGCGATAGGGCGCCGATGTTGTGGGATCTACTGGTGGCCAAGGGCGCGGCCCCCGTGGGGCTTGGCGCGCGGGATACCTTGCGGTTGGAAGCCGGACTACCTCTTTACGGGCATGAGCTTGGAGATGATACTGGGGGTCGGGAAATACCGATCTTTGCCTGTCCGCTGGCCAAGTTCAGCGTGAGCTTTTCAAAATTGAAGGGAAATTTTGTCGGTTGCGAAGAACTGAGGAAGCAACACGATGCATTCAAAAAATTCCTGTACCGGGATTTTTCGGGCATCCAAAACCTTCCCCGTATGATTTTCTCCGTGGCACTTGCCGGGCGGGGCATCGCCCGCCAGGGAGACAAAGTTTACAAGGACGAACAGAATGTCGGCGACGTCACCAGCGGCACCATGATTCCCTTTTGGCAGTTTGAAGGTTCAGGCTTAACCGCCACACAGGCAAACCAGAGTCAAAAACGCTCCATTTGCTTGGCCTATCTCGACAGCGACATCCTAATAGATGATGAGCTGACTATCGAAATTCGGGGTAAACGGGTGAAGGCTGTTGTGGTCCCGCATCACATGCGAGGCGAATCGCCGCCTTATGCCCGGCCGATCCTTTTCGACCACAAACGGGATCAACGTCAATTCAAAATCGACACCCGGAAATCAGAAGCCGTTAATCTATTAAAAAACGCTATCGTCAATTCGCTCTGGCGGCAGAAAGAATGCATTAACCTCATTCCTTCCGAGATGACGGCCTCACCGCTTGTGCGCCTGCTTTCGATCATGGATCCATCCTTTCGGTATGCCGAGCACAAGAAAGTGAAAGCTTTCTATGATGCCGAGGTTTTCTACTACCAGGGCGCCGGTTTTATCGATGAAGTGGAAGCGTTGCTGGTGAAGGAACTTAAAGAATTTTTAGGCTGCGCCGAAGTTGAAACCCGAACAATAAGCGGGCAAATGGCCAATACGGCGGTCTTCAGCGCTATGCTGGATTATATCAATCGGGCCGATCGAAAGCGTGAACCCAGACGGATTCGCAAAGTGATGACTAACCATATCGGCAAAGGCGGCCACCTCAGCTCGCAACCCATGGGAGCCCTAAAAGATTATGTCGCCCGTGACCCTCTCACTGAACGTCCGGCGGTTGTTAATTTCCCGGTGCTGGCGGAAAATCCTAATAAGACCGATTTACCTCTCACGTTAAAGCTGATCGATGAAAATCGACCAGAATTGATTGTTTTTGGAAAAAGCATGGTCATCACCAAAGAACCAATCAAGGAAGTGCGTCAATTCTTGGACGACCAGGGGATTGACGCGGTATTGATGTATGACATGGCCCATGTCCTGGGGCTTATTGGACCATATTTCCAAGAACCTTTTGTCGAAGGCGCTGATTTAGTCACAGGCTCGACCCACAAAACTTTTTTTGGCACCCAGCGCGGCATTGTGGGCAGCCGCTATTTGGAAAGCGAAGAGCGATATGCGCTGTGGGAGGCTCTCGAAAGAAGAACGTTCCCCGGCTCGGTTTCCAATCACCATCTGGGAACCATGGTGGGTCTATTGATGGCCGTCTATGAAATGAACTACTTCAAAGATGAATATCAACGCAAGGTGACCACAAACGCCAAAGCCTTTGCTCGGGCGCTGAATGAATGCGGTTTGAAGGTCGCCGGCGACCCAGCCCTGGATTTCACAGAAACCCATCAGGTGGTGGTAGAAATCGGATATGCTCAGGGACCGGCGATCGCCCGGCGGTTGGAAGACAATCATATTATTTGCAATTATCAAGCCGGTCCTGAAGACGATAGCTTTTCGGCTTCCGGAGCCCTTCGAATGGGGGTAGCCGAGATGACTCGTTTTGGGATGGAGGTCGGGGACTTTCAGGAGTTGGCGCAACTCACGGCCGATGTCGTTATACACCAAAAGGCGGTAAAAGACGATGTGGTAAAATTTCGGACACGTTTTCAGGAACTGCGATACTGGTTTCGAGATGATCAATTTGATGAAAAATTTAGTCAAATTTTGAATTTGATTTGATCTATTAAGAAATACTTGATTGAACCGTTTAGCAAAGCGCTATAAAAATAAAAAAAATATTGATCATCAATAGCAAGCCCGCGGAAGAATGGAAAGAGCGCGTAGTTGGCAAAGCAGGTGAATGACGGTGCAAAATCGATAGGATCCGAAATCCAGTCGAGTGCCTGCCATGCCCTGCGATGATTAGAAACGATTTCAACAAAAAGATGGTTGGAGAGAAGTTTAAAGGCCTAGATAAGCCTTCTGTATATGATCGTTTTCAAGTAACTCGGCGGCCTTACCGGAAAGCTTTATTTGGCCGGTTTCTAATACAAAACCCGTAGTCGCCATGTTCAAAGCCATAAAAGCATTTTGCTCAACCAACAACACCGTCGTTCCCTGCTGGTTGATTTCCACGATTATCTCGCCAACTCTTTCAACTAGATTGGGTGCAAGCCCCATGGATGGTTCGTCGAACATGAGCAGCTTCGGGCTGGCCATTAACGCTCTTGCAATGGCCAGCATTTGCTGTTCCCCCCCACTGAGGGTTCCTGCCGGCTGTTTGTGTCGTTCGCGCAGTCGCGGGAACATGTTATAGCAGAAATCCATTCTGTCCCGCATTTGCTTTGTATTTGTATAGCCTCCAATTTCCAAATTTTCCGAAACACTCATGGCAGGAAAGACACGCCTTCCTTCAGGGCACTGCGCTATGCCCATGGCGATGATTTTATCCGGACGCTTTCCGTTGATAGCCACCCCGTCAAACTCAATCGTCCCCGCTATGGGTTTTAGCAGACCGGAAATTGCAAGCAAGGTCGTTGTTTTTCCAGCACCATTGGCACCTATAAGTGTTACCAGGCTGCCATTTGGAACGTCGAATGAAATGCCATGCAACGCTTCTGCATTCCCATAGCTAACATGTAAATTTCTTATTTTCAGCATTTATATTACTACCTTTTCAGATTTGGCAGTGGGAACGTGCTTTAAAATCAACTGAATTCCTCAGCGAGCATTTTTTTGAGGTTGCATATCACATCCTCGACAATTAGCCTTCCTTTCTCAGCAGAACTCGTGCGAGGTGTGTGAAGATTGCCTGAGTCCGGCAATAAACCGGGCCGAACAGGAAAAGAATGGTAGTGCGGTACATTTTCCAAGCCCTCATCAAGGAACAATTCCTCTTTTACCAATTCTGGCGCAAAATACATCATTGCAGAGGTTTCAACTATTGCCGCATGTTCCAATTCCCAACCGGCAAATTCAACTTTATCAAATATTTTCGGCAATAATTCGTTGGAAATATTGTCCCACCAACTGGTGATGACTACCCTGGGGAAAACGGTTTTCTGTTCGCGTAACAGCAGATCCGCAGCTTCGATTAAAAAAGCCTGGTTTTCAAAATGTCCGTTCAATACTAAAATTCGTTGCCATCCATCGGCCAATAATTCTTTGAGTATATCACCCGTCAGGCAGGTAAGGGTGGCTCCGTTCAGGTCAATGGTGCCTGGGAACAGTGGTCCTCCACCGCTGTTGGGTTGTGATTTATATCCATAGTACAATGGCGGTGCAACGAGGGCATCGATTTCCTCGGCGAGATCCAGAGCAATATTTTCTGTTATAATTGAATCAACCCCCAAAGGAAGGTGGGTTGAATGCTGCTCTGTTGCGCCCACTGGAAGGATGATGATACCATTTTGAGTTTTGGAACGATATTCCCGCCATGGTATTTTGGAGATCAGCTTCGATGACATATGTAAGTCTCCTTTCAAAAAGCTCAGTTACTTATCAGGACAAGGGCAATCACCAGATCGTTTACATCCTTATATTGGGCTAAAGCATTCGAATCTGAAGATAAAAATTGCGCTGAACCGATTGATTGCCCTTTAATGTGTCCTGCAAAAACTGCCTGTAATTAATATTTTCTACTTTTTCTGACAAGGGACGACAACGCCTTTGCCACCTTTTATCTCAACGACCACGATGTTTGGATTTTGATCATGATATTCATCGAATTTTATATGTCCGGTAATACCTTTGATGTCCACTTGTTCCAAACCCTTCCGAATGACTGATCTTTTGCTGCTTCCGTTGGCATGCTTAATTCCCTCTGCAATCGTGTACACGGCATCCCAGCCGCGAGATCCCTCCTGCACACCGTCCCAGGTAAGCTTTTTCTTTTTCCAGGCAGCCACATATGCTTTCGCTTGAGCGGGGTTGGGGGTTGCCTCAGGAGCAAATGCCGGGAAAAAGCTGAGGTGATAGGTTCCCTCTGCAGCCTTTGATCCAGCCAGTCGATTAATGGTATACGTCCAGGTGCTGCCGCCGGTTGTCATAATTTTTTGATTTAATCCTAATTCCTTGTGTTGCTGCAACAATTTTGATGCTGGGCCGGTGCTGTTTACGACAATAATAGAATCGGCTCCGGAATTGCGCAATTTAGTTAGCTCCGGATAAAAATCCATCGTAGCAGAATCTAAAAACTCCGCACTGACGACCTCGGCACCAACCTTTTTAAGCATTTTAGTAAACTCTTCGACAGTGCCTCTTCCCCAATCGTTATCCTGCGCCAAAAAAGCCACTTTATTAAATCCCAACTCTCTGATGCAATTCTCAACACTTGCCGCTTCCTGAGAAAACAAAATCGAGGTTCGAAAGATCCACTTGTTAACAGGGTGGGTAATACCGTCGTATCCGGAAGTTTCGACGACCAGTGGAACTCCGTTTCTTTCAATGACCGGAATCATTGCAAGTGTTGCAGTACTTAACCAAGCTCCGAACATAACTGAAACTTTATCCCGGGTTACCAGCTTTTGAGCTGCATTAAGTGACTCCGTGGGGTCGTTTTTACCATCTTCGGCAAGTAATTCCAGTTTTTTACCTTTAATACCACCTTCTGAGTTAATCTTCTCAATAGCGAGTTTTGCACCATCTAAGACATAACCACCTTCGGCCGCTCCCCACCCAGTTAGAGGCAACACCGCTCCTACTTTAATTGATTCTGCCAGGCCCACAGAGGATCCCAAAATAAAAGTCACTGTAACAATCATCAATGCGAACATTCCGGGTTTCTTAAACATACAATTGGTTAGTTTTCTCATCTCTTTTTCTCCTTTCATGTTTATGAAGCTTTTTTCTAAGTACGATTACGCTAGTGCCTACTTCCTAAATACGCCTCTATAACCTCCTCGTTTTTAACTATTTCTTTCGGTTTTCCTGAAGCGATTTTTTTCCCGAAGTTGATGACTTCGACATGATCGGATATGCTCATAACCAGATGCATATCATGTTCGACCAACAGAATAGTATTGTTCAGATCCCGAATTTTCTTGATAAGCGCAACCATTGTCTGGGTTTCAGTCGGGTTTAAACCGGCCGCCGGTTCGTCCAGCAGTAAAAGTTCAGGTCCTAATGCCAAAGCAATTGCAATCTCCAAAAGACGTCCTTCGCCATAGGCCAGCTTTTCTACCAGTGTTTCGCTGCGGTTACCAAGGCCGCAAATCCCGATAATTTCATCAGCGCGATCACCAAATTTTTGTTCTTCTTTTTTAACCATTTTGGCACTCAAAATAATTTTTAAAAAACTGGACTTTAACAGCTGGTGAGAAGCGGTAATAACATTCTCTCTAACAGTCATTCCTTCAAATACTGTTGTTTTCTGGAATGTTCTGGCTATCTTCTGAGCGGCAACCTGGTGCGGTTTAAATCCGGTAATACTTTTTCCATTGAATAAAATATCACCTTTAGTGACATCGCAAAATCCGGTTATCGCATTGAAGCAAGTCGTTTTTCCTGCCCCATTAGGACCAATCAGGCTTACGATCTGGTTATCCTTTACTTCAAAGGACACTTCATCGACAGCCGTCAAGCCACCGAACTTTATGGTTAAATTTCGAACTTCAAGCAAAATTTCTTCCTCCGTCTATCACAGCAGATTCATTATGGCAGAAGCTTCGTTCGCTGTTGGCCGCGTCTGAAGAACTTGAGGTATAGAGCCGAAAGCTGCGGAACCATTCCTTCCGGTAAAAAAATAACGATAATCGTAAGAAGGGCTCCGAAGATTAGCATGCGATATATCTCAAAGGCTCTTAAAAACTCCGGTAAAAGGGTAAAAATCAAGGCGCCGACCACCGGACCCGAAATGCTGTTTCGGCCGCCTCCAATGACCATCATCAGCAAACTGATCATGTATGCGAACGAAAAAATTTCAGGACTTACCAAGGTAACGTAATGTGCATAAAAGCTTCCTGTTAAACCCGTAAAAAATGTGCTAACAAGCACGGCGGTAATTACAAATTTATAATGACTTATTCCGACCGACTCGGCTAAGGGCTCGGAGATCCTCAACGCGCTAAAAGCGCGTCCAATTCTAGAGTATCGCAATTGATAGGCCACATAAATTGAAACCAACGCCAGTATTACCGCCATATAAAATTGGGACTGATAGGAGATGAATTGCAGGTCTATCAAACCAGGAATCCGAATGGAAGGAAAAGGAATATTCCGTAGCCCCATAGGGCCATTGGTAAGCCCTATCCAGTTTCTGGAAACCAGCCGGCAGATTTCACCGAAAGCAAAAGTGACCAGAATAAAGTGAGCACCTCTCATTTTGAGAGTTATTCGTCCAATTAAAAATCCTGTCAGGCAAGTCAATAAGCCGGCCGCAGGCATTGCCAGTAGAAAAGGAAATCCCAACTTCACTGTCAGGATGCCGGATGTATAGGCCCCTATTCCGAAAAACGCAATTTGAGCCAGTGAAAGCTGCCCTGCACTTAGAATGATATTGAAATTAGTTGACAGTGCGATCCAAATAGTCGACATAATAAGGATGTGCAGGAAGTAGGCGTCGGTAACTATAACCGGGATTAGCGCCAAAACAACTGCTATTGCCAAAAATATTAAATATTTTCGAAGTTTCATGATCACATTTTCTTTATGTTTACACCGAAAAGACCCGAAGGTTTTAAGACCAAGATCAAGATAATCAGAGCAAAAGCAATGACATCTTTGTAGCCGGAGGAAATGTAAGCTGCACCAAGATTTTCAGCTACGCCCAAGATCAACCCTCCCAAAATTGCTCCGGGGAAACTTCCCATTCCCCCAAGAATTACAACCGCAAAAGATTTGACGATTGCAAAGTCCCCCATAGTTGGAGTTACGATAAAAATAGATCCTAAAAGGGAACCGGAAATCGATGCTAAAAAAGCGCCAAGTGCAAAAGTAAAAGAAAAAATCCAGTCAATGCGAACACCGTAAAGAGCGGCTATTTCCCTGTCCTGGAAAGTAGCACGCATTGCCTTGCCAAGCCGTGTTTTTTGTACCAGGAAGTGTGTACCGACAATAACTGTCAGCGCGACAAATGCCGCAAAGAGCCGAAGTGGTGTGATACGCAATGGTCCAATGGTAGATGCGACAAGCGCGAAGGGTTGCATAATTGTTTGGGGTGCCGGACTCCATATAAACCGAGCAATGTTTTGTAGAAAAATGGATACCCCGATCAAAGCCAGAAGGCTCATGTCGGGAGATCTGTTTCTCAAAGGATAAAGAATAGTTTTTTCTATAATCAAACCAATAACTGCAACTCCTGCCGCTGCAGTCATTACACTCAAAAAAAAGTTGATGCCCAAGAGTGTTGACAGGCTATACACAAAATAAGCACCAAGCATATACAGCTCACCATGCGCAAAATTAACGACGTTCATGATGCCGAGAATAAGTGTTAGGCCAATTCCTATGAGGGCATAGCCGCCGCCGATGATGAGTCCGTTTAAAACATGTTGAAAAAATTCTGCCATGCCATGATCGTCCTTATTAGAGATTGTAATGATGACAATTCTGTAATTCACTTATTCGAAAATGAGGCTCCCCGCCGCAAGCGGACGGGGTATCAAAAAGATCATAATAAAAATTGATTTGTAATGTTCATATCACATATGCAAGTAAGATGATTGCTAAATAAATGCCTATATAGTATTAGATAAATCCTAATACTCTTCTAATCTGATTGTGATTTCATATATTCGAAAATAAAAAGATGATTCGCAATGTCTATAGCACCTACGCAAATAAAAGGGTTGCCAAATAAATGCCTAGATAGTATTAGATAAATCCCAATACTTTTCTAATTTGATTGTGATTTCACCTTTACACGAATTTATGCTTCCGGTATAAAAGACTATCGTATTGCACATGCTCTGTGGGTACCCAAGCCGCATTGGCGGTTGGTTGGGGAAAAATGGACACTGATTTAACCTGTTTGACAGAAAGAAATCTACCCTATGAAAACAAAAAAAAGCAATTCGGGAATAGACCGTAAAGTGTCACAGTTAGAAGAAAAGCTTGACAAAATCGGCATCGATTTGCTTTGGGAAATATTTTCCCAGAGCCCTGTACCGACCTTAATTCGAAATGTTAAGAAAGGACGTAACATCAGGTACAACCAAGCGATGTACAAACTTACAGGGTATTCTCAGGCTGATGTACCGGACGTCGAGACTTGGTTAACCAGGATTTATCCGGATAAAAAAATTCGCAAAACTGTGAAGGAACTCATCAATAAAACCTTTAAGCGGCAGTTGGATCTAAAAGAATATGAAATCGTGATTACCAGAAAAGATAGCCGGAAACGCTTTGTTGAGTTTTCACTTTTTAACGTCTTGATACAAGGTAAATCTACCGAATATCAAGTTGTTGAAGCCATTGATATCACCGAGCGAAAGCAGGCGGTTGAAGATCTTGAAAAAGCCAATAAAAAACTTGAACAATGGAATCTGAAATTGGATCTTCGGGTGAAGGAACGAACACAAGAGCTACAAGAAAGTGAGAACCGCTTAAAAATGGCTTTGGAGGGTGCCAACGAAGGGCTGTGGGTAATTGATTTTAAGGAAAACAAAATGATCTTTTCGGGTGAGACTGCTGAAATGCTCGGCTATGATCCGGAGGAATTAGGAAATACTGAGAAGCAATGGGATCAATTTACACATCCGGATGACTGGCCGTTGGTCGAACAACGATTGATCGATCATTATGATGGAAAAACAAGCCTATATGAAGCTGAATACCGGGCTAAAACGAAAGAGGGAGGCTGGAAATGGATTCTCGGTCACGGCAGAGTTATGAAGCGAGACAAAAAGGGACATCCGCTTCAAGCAATCGGGACCCACGTTGATATCACCAAATTAAAAGAAACCGAAATCGAACTGCGGGAGAGTGAAGAAAAATTCAGGAGTCTGGTAGAGAGTGCACCCTTTGGGCTTCTAATAGTGGGCTTCCGTCGCAGAATTGAATATTTCAATCCTCAATTCAAAACAATCTTCGGATATTCAAAGAAGGAACTTTACAATATAGATAACTGGTTTAAGAAGGCGTACCCTGACGAATCTTATCGAAAGAAGGTCAAGTCTATTTGGGATATCGCTATTAATCAACCTAACCAAAGCTCCCCCGAACCTTATCAGTTCAATATCCTTTCCAAAAGTGGTGACAGCAAAATCGTGAGAGTCAAGTTTGTTTCTCTCAGAGAAAAAAGCTGCCTGGTAACTTACGAAGATATTACCGAGATAGCTACAGCACAGGAAGCACTCGAAAAAAGGGAGAAGGAATTGGAGCGTAAAACTGTAAGCCTTGAGGAGGTCAATACTGCACTAAGGGTGCTGTTGAAGAGAAGGGAGGAGGACAAAACGGAATTGGAAGAAAAGGTCTTGTTTAATATGAAAGACCTTGTTTTACCCTACATTGCCAAACTCGAGCAAAGCAGGTTGTCAGAAAACCAAAAATCATTTCTAACCATATTGAAATCTAACCTCAATGATATTGTTTCACCGTTCTCACGCCGTCTGGCTGCCAGTCATCTCAACCTGACCCCCAGGGAGGTCCAGGTGGCGAATTTACTCAAAGAGGATAAAATTACAAAAGAAATAGCAGAATTGCTTTATATGTCTGAAAGTTCAGTAGAATTTCACCGTCACAACATCCGCAAAAAACTCGGCTTGGTCGGCAAAAAGATCAATTTGAGGACCTATCTTCAATCTCTGCAATAATAAACAATCCTTTCTAAACCGATCAATCAATATTAGTTTTTTCCCTATATTATGCCCTTATTTTATTGGTATTTGACAGGCTTGATTTTTATTTCCGAATCATCGATAAATTAAGCCAATTCTGTCAGATAAAAATTCATGATTCATTATGGAGAGAAAGCACATGTTTGGAAAGTATAAACCCCTGTGGGGCAAAAAACCGCGACTCAAGTCCAGCTATGATGCGGTCATTATCGGCGGGGGACTGCATGGATTGGCCACGGCTTATTTTCTGGCGCGGGATCATGGTATGTCCGATGTGGCGATTGTCGAAAAACGTTTTATCGGCTTTGGCGGCGCCGGCCGTAACACCGCCATCGTGCGGGCCAATCAAAGAACCCAGCAAAATGTTCCCCTTTACAAAGAAGGACTGGAGTTATGGCCCATCCTGACCAAGGAACTTGATTATAATCTGATGTTCTTTAATTGCGGCAATCTTAATCTGATGCACAGCGAAGCCGCCATGAATTCAGCCCGTATGAATGTTGCTACGGCCCAATTTCACGGGGTTGAAAGTCATCTGATTGATGCCCAACAGTGCAAGGAGTTGGTGCCGGCCTTAAACACATCCGAGGATATTACCTATCCGATTCACGGCGCTATGTATCATCCGCCCGGAGGTATCGTACGCCATGATGCGGTGGTCTGGGGCCTGGCCAAAGGCGCTGCCGGGCACGGGGTGCACATTCATCAGCAGACGGCTGTAACCGGTATAGGTGTCGAGAAGGGAAAAATCGTTTCGGTGGATACCGAACACGGCAAGATCAATACCCCGCGGGTTTTATTGTCGGCCGGGGGGTATTCCGCCGCCCTTTCCTATGAAATGCTGGGAATCGAACTGCCCATCAGTGTCTTGACCATCCAGGCCATGGTGACCCAGCCGCTTAAACCGATCCTGGATCACGTGATCTCATCCGGTGCCTATCACGCCTACGCCAACCAGACTCTGAAGGGGGAGATCGCCACCGGCGCGCACATGGACCCTTGGCCCAATTACACCACCCAGACCACGGCCTATTACATCAAACATCAGGCTGAAGCCCTTGCTGAAATGGTGCCGTGTTTAAGAGGGGTTAAATTCATGCGCCACTGGGCCGGCCTGGCCGATATGACGCCGGACATGGCGCCTGTCATGGACGGCAACGACACTATTGAAGGGTATTATATGAACTGCGGCTGGGGATATTTTGGTTTCAAATCCTGTGCCGCCACCGGGAAGTACATGGCCCAATATATGGCCAACGGCAATTGTCCGGACATACTGCGTCCTTTCAACTTGCGTCGCTTTGAGCAGCACCGCTTGATGGGGGAAACAGCGGCTTTAGTCAATTATTCACCTGATAATTAAGAGATGGAGGGAGAAAAAGCATGGCTCTGACATTGACCTGCCCTATATGCGGCAAGCGCAATGGGTATGAATTTCGATATGGCGGTGAAGACAAAGGCCCAAGGCCTAAGGCCAAAGGTGTCCCTCCAGATAAATGGTGTGAATATGTGCACATGAATCGATGCGTGGCCGGAGTCCAAAAGGAATGGTGGTGCCACAAGGACGGGTGCGGCATCTGGTTTAAAACCGAGAGAGACACCATCACTAATCTTGAAGTCGAGCAACCGGAGGAGACAAGATGAACAGGCTACAGACATTGCCTACATACCGGATCGATACCGAAAGGCAGCTATCATTCACTTATCAAAATAAGACTTTCAAAGGCGTCAAAGGGGATACGGTCGCCACGGCCCTTTATGCCAATGGAATCCGCATCTTTTCGCGTAGCCTGAAGTATCATCGTCCCCGGGGCCTATACAGCCTGGATGGTGAATCGAGCAACACCGGCATGGAAATTGATGGCATACCCAATGTCAGTGCTGAAAAAACAATATTAAAAGAGGGTATGGTGATTCATGCTCAAAATGTGAAAGGCACACCCGAACGCGATTTCATGGGTTTTATGGATAAGCTGGATTGGGCGATGCCGGCCGGGTTTTATTACCGCACCAT
Source organism: Deltaproteobacteria bacterium (assembly GCA_024277475.1). The sequence goes on along the minus strand of JAJRVC010000103.1, from coordinate 6,347 downwards.
GCACAAACCTGCTGTTATCTGGCCCATTGCACTGAAACAGGTTCGGAAAGCGGCGGGGCTCGGGCGAGTATCACCGGATCTCCAGATGAGAGGAAAATTTGACGAGATCTATCCAACAGCGGATGTGTGCGTCGTCGGTGGCGGACCTGCTGGTTTATCAGCGGCTCTGGCAGCAGCAGAGATGGGATTGCGGGTCGTCCTGATGGAATCCAGACCCTGGCTGGGAGGCTTTTTTGATTACCGAACGAGCGAATATAGCCAGGGGATGGCATTATACCAGAGAGCAAACGTCCTATGCGAAAAAATTGAAAAGTTAAGCAATATTCGCTTGTTAAAAAACACCTCCATGATAGGAGCCTATAATAACAATCTCATCACGGCGTTTCAGAAGGGAGAAGAAAATGAACCTTTTGAAGAGCGCTACATAGAAGTCCGTGCGAAAAGCGTTGTAATAGCGACCGGCTGCATTGAACGTCCTTTACTTTTTGAAAATAACGAGCGGCCGGGCGTGATGCAGGCTGCATGTGCCCATCGACTGGCGCACACATATGGAATACTCGCCGGGAAAAAAGCTGTGTTCAGTATCGGCCATGATTTGGGAATAGAAGCGGCTATCGACCTGTTTGATTCAGGTCTTAAGATCCAATGCGTTGCCGATATTCGAAAAGATGGACAAAGCCCAGGGTTGAGGGAAAAGCTATCTGACAGAGGGGTACCTCTTTTAAGCGGCTGGGTGGCCACCCAAGCAGGCGGAAAAACGGTAAACCGCGTTAGCCTTTGTAATGTTGATACCTCCGCTGAAAAGCAATTTTCATGCGATCTCCTGGTGGCTTCGGCCGGTATGACGCCAGTGACCGGACCACTCTCTTTGGCGCAGGCAAAGTTTACCTATGACCCACACACCGGATATTTCCTACCCCAGACACTGCCTTCAAAATTGCATGCGGCGGGTCGGCTATTGGGATTAAACAATTCGGCTTCAATCGAAGCTTCAGGGCGCCTTGCCGGATATGTGGCTGCTTTAGATTGCGGTACATCAGTTGAAGAAAGAATCAAGAAAGCCCGGCAGGAACTTTCCGATCTTCCGGGCCCGGGCAGGGGTTCAGATCTGGTGATGTCACCGGTAAAAGGTCGCAAAACTTTTATCTGCTTTGACGAAGACACAACAGCCAAAAACGTAAAGCAGGCCCTTGCCATGGGATTTGATGCTACCGAACTTATTAAGCGGTTTACGGCTGCCGGCACCGGGCCGGGTCAGGGGGGTATTCCAGGGCATAACCTGCCGCTTTTTGTCGCCCAGCATCACGGCAAATTAAACACCCTTACCCAACCTACGACGGTCAGAGCACCTTTGGTTCCGACCTTCTTGGCAACCTACGCAGGAGCCAATCATGATATGTGCAAGCGCACACCCATGCATGCAGCCCAGAAAGATGCCGGCGGTGTCATGAGGCGCGTTGGAGTCTGGAAAAGAGCCCGCTATTTTTCCAGCGATACTAGCTGCAAAGATGAGATCGAAAACGTCCGCAACAACGTGGGTATGCTTGATGCGACGACACTCGGCAAATTCAGGATTTGGGGCCCGGATGCTTTGAAAGCGCTCCAACGGGTTTACGTCGGTGACATGTCAAAAATTACCGAGGGCCGGATCAAGTATTCCGCCATGTGCAATGAAGACGGCTGTATCATCGATGACGGCGTTGTCATTAAAAGAGGAGAAATCGATTATTACTTTACCACCAGTACGGCACGGGCCGGCCAGACAATCGAATGGATTCGATATCACACCCGGTATGACAACTGGAATTTTAATATGGTAAATCTTACCGATGCATTTGGCGTCATTAACCTGGCAGGCCCCAACGCCAGAAAGGTTCTTGAAAAGCTTACCGATGCTGATATTTCCAATAACGCCTTTCCATTCGCCTGTTACCGCGAATTTAAGATTAACACGGTACCGGTTCGAATAATGCGATTGGGTTTCGTGGGCGAACTTTCATATGAGTTGCATATTCCTTCCTCTTATATGCAACCTTTATGGAGTCTTATAGAAGAATCCGGCAAGGAATTTGATATCAAGCCCTTTGGTCTCGAGACCCAGAATGTGCTGCGTATGGAAAAAGGTCACTTAATCATTGGCTCGGAATCGGAGCAAAGAACCACGCTTCACGATGTAGGTCTTGGGTTTCTCTGGGATCGAAACAAACCAAAGGCAGAAACAGTCGGTGCCATGGCACTTATGCACACTGAAAAACAGGAAGGACGATTGAAACTGGTCGGATTCAAGATGAAGGATACAAATCTGGCACCGAGGGACGGCTCAATTGTGGTCAACGAAAAAATTGGTGGTTATGTATGCGTCGCACGATACAGTACCGCACTGAAAGAAGTCATTGGCATGGCGCTGGTTGAGGACTTTTTGTCAAGTGAAGGTACGCAATTAGATATCTATGAGGATGACTGTAATGGAAGGCTTATTCATGCCAATGTTGTAAAGATTCCTTTTTATGATTTAAAAGGTGAACGCTTAAGAATGTGAGGCTTAATAATGGAAACCCTTATAAGGCAAACTCCGGTGGTGTTTGACAGGCTAATAAAAAAAAATGAAATCCGCGACAACTGGGACGTTGTTCTAGAATATGATAACGAGGGCCCTGGGTCTTATTTGGTCGATTTGAGTCATCGATCAAGATGGGACATTCAGGACAATAATCTGGATCGATACAAGCCATGGAAAATCAGCATACCGGAAACTCCCGGTCACTGTTTATTAAAAAATGGCTTATTGATCAACCGGATGAATCGAACCCAGGCGGCGATCTGGCATCTGGCCGGTGAGAATTTGGAGGAGCCCGATGATCCGGCCTATACCAAAACCACTGATGGTACTGTTTTTTTAGGCATATACGGTACAGATGTGTTTTCCATCACCGAAAAATTGACCTCGTTGGATTTTTTAGATCCTTACCAGGAGGCACCATTTTTACTCCAGGGACCTTTCGCTCATATCCCCTGTCAGATTGTCGCAATGGAAAAAACTGCTGAAAGATCAGGTATCCTAATGAGCTGTTCCAGAGGTTATGCCCGGGACATGGTTCATGCAATCCTGGATGCCGGGGCGGAATTTGGGCTCCAACCTGCAGGTGAAAATGCTTTCAATGACTGGATTGGAAACCTTTCGATGTGAACAACAACAATTAAATGGGGTATATTATGACCTTGGAGGATAAAATACGATCTCTGCTTGATCAAAAGAAAATAATATATGATGTTTTTGAACACGAGCCGGTATATACCAATCCGGCGATGGCTGAAGCGCTGAAGGTCGCGGAGTCTGAGACGGTAAAATCATTGGTTCTGAAAACGAAAGAAGGCGAAATGATCGTATTGGTTCTACCGGGTGATAAGAAAGTCAACTGGAAGCAAGTCGCAGCCGGCACTAAAACCAAAAAAATTTCATTTGCAAAACCCGATGAGGTAAGCCAAGCGGTGGGCTGTGAGGTGGGTTGCGTGCCTCCCTTTGGGCACCTGACACCCCTTCCGATCTACATGGATCCGGACTTGACGAAAAAGAATTTCGTTTATTTCAATCCCGGGGTCCATGACAAATCCCTCAAAATAAAAGCCTGGGACTTGAAAAGACTTTGCAATCCGTCGTTCATTTGAATACGTAAAAAAATCCGAAATCAAACAGGAGGTATCACCATGGATAAAAAGTATGATGCGATTATCATCGGCGCCGGTGTCATCGGCTGCCCCATTACCTATGAATTGGCTAAAATGGGTTACAAAACCTTGAACATCGACAAATTGGCGAGCGCCGGTTCCGGATCTACGGCTGCATCCTGCGCCATTATCCGGGCCCACTATTCCACCGAGGACGGTGTAGCCATGGCTTACGAGGGGTTTAAGTACTGGTTGGACTGGGAAAACTATCTCGGAAAGGTAAAGGATGAAAAGGGTCTTGCAAAATACATGAACACCGGTTCACTTTTGATCAAGTCCCAGGGGCATGATTGGCAGAAAGTCAAACGGCACTATGATGCAGTGGGAGTCAAATATGAAGAGTGGAGCGTTGAAAAGATAACCGAGATGGTACCTGTGTACGAACTGGGTGAGCACTGGCCGGTGAAACGGCCCGAGGATCCGGCCTTTTTCGATCCACCGACAAAAACTCTTGAGGGTGGCATTTTCTGTCCGGAGGGCGGTTATGTCAATGACCCGGAACTATCTACCCACAATATTCAACGAGCAGCTGAAGTCCATGGCGCTGAGTTTTTGTTTAATGCTGAGGTGTCGGAAATTCGCAGCCGAGAAGACCGGCTCGTCGGGGTTAGCCTCAAAGACGGCACCCGGATCGATGCCCCTGTAATCGTTAATGCTGCCGGTCCCCATTCTTACAAGATCAACCAGATGTTACCCGTTGTCTGGGAAGGGTGCAACATCAAAACCAAGGCGTTGCGTCACGAGGTCATGTATTGCCCGTCGCCGGAAGGATATGATTACCTTAATAAGGGATACCACACATCTGACGGCGATGTGGGTTGCTACTATCGGCCCGAAGTCGGCAACATGTTCCTGATTGGCAGCGAGGATCCGAAATGTGATCCTCAAATCTGGCCGGATGCGGATGACTTTTATGCCGGCAAGGGCGGTCCCGGAGAAGACAACCAACTCAGCGAAAGCCAGTGGAAAGCCCAGTGTTATCGCCTGGGCCTAAGAACGCCTTCCTTGAGAGTGCCGAATCAGCCGAGAGGTGTAGTGGATTTGTACGATTGTTCCGACGACTGGATTCCGATCTACGATAAATCTGACATGGGGGGATTCTATATGGCCATCGGGACAAGCGGCAACCAGTACAAAACCGCTCCCGTGGTTGGAGTCATGATGGCGGAACTGATTAACGCATGTGAAAAAGGGCTGGATCATGATACCAAACCGTTTCAGTTCAAAATGCGACACATCGGACGAACCCTTGATGTCGGGTTCTTTTCGCGCAAACGTGAAATCAACTACGACAGCAGTTTTTCCGTAAACGGATAATAGCAATCTCTTATTAAAAAAGGGCACACCCGGCTGACAAAAAAGCGGCTCTGGTTATTAAATTGATTTAAAATCGCAGGGGGTCATACAAAAGATTGGCATATTTATTGAAACATGAGACGAAGGCATCAAACCCGCAATGATCTAACCCTGGAAAGGAGAGCTCAATGAAAGAAATAATCAAATTATTTTTTCCGGAAGATATTCGTTATGCTGAAGATCACGAATGGGTCAAAAAGAACGGCGCTGTCATGAGGATCGGAATTTCAGACTACGCCCAAGACCAACTCGGCGACATTGTGTATGTCGAATTGCCCGAGGTTGGCGACATAATCGAAAGGGCAGTTCAATTTGGCACAGTAGAGTCGGTCAAGGCGGTTTCAGAGCTGTTAATGCCTGTGGGCGGTGAAATTGTAGCAGTCAACACATCATTGCAAGAGTCTCCGGAACTGATAAATTCCGATCCTTATGACGATGGCTGGATGATTGAAGTCAATCTGGACAACCCAACGGAATATGATGAATTGATGGACAAAGACGGCTATCTGAACAGGCTGAAAGGATCCGCATAATGCGATATCTACCCCACACGGATGAAGAAATTGCGGTGATGCTCGATGCGCTTGGAATGAAGCGCCTCGATGATCTTTTTGAAACAATTCCTGAAGGTTGCTGCACCACTACCCATCTTGACCTTCCTGAACCCCTCACCGAATGGGAATTGAACACCCATATGGACAGCCTGGCGCGCTCAATAGCCGTCTCCCCTGAATATAAAACATTCATGGGTGCTGGCAGCTATGATCATTTTATACCCGCTGCGGCATCCTACCTGCTTTCCAGGGGTGAGTTCGTAACGGCCTACACGCCCTATCAGGCCGAAATCAGCCAGGGAACCCTGCAGGCTATCTATGAATATCAAACCCTGGTGACATGGCTCCTGGGTATGGATGTGGCGAATGCCTCCATGTATGACGGGGGATCAGGCCTCGCCGAAGCCTTACTGATGTCCATCCGAATCTCACGGCGCAAAAAAGTGGCAGTATCACGTGCTGTTCATCCCCTGTACCGTAAGGTAATTCAGACATATTTTGCTCCGACCGAATACGAAGTTCTGGACATACCCTATCGTGAAGATGGACAAACCGATCTTACCTCATTAAAACATATTGATGACCTTGCTGCGGTTGCCGTTCAATCGCCCAATTTCTTTGGCTGTATAGAAAACTTACAGGACGCCGGCACATACGTGCATACGGATTCCAAGACCCTCTTGGTGGCTTGCTTTTCTGAGCCACTCGCCT